>CAJVYN010000059.1 GCA_913009355.1 uncultured bacterium
GCGAAGGGCAACGAGGGCGGAAAGCAGGGCGTCAGTAACACCTGGGTTTGTGCGACTGTGAATTTCAGCAACAGCGTCAGCGGTATAGGAATGCGGGGCCAAAAACAGATACAGCTTCGCATCGATTTTCAGCTCAGCGTCGATTAGCACACTGCCCACTGTAAGGCCGGCTTTGTTTTCCGGAACCGGCGGGCGGAAAATCTGTGAGACTTTATCGGCTGTATCCGGACCGGTTATGCGAATAATTACCCTGTTATCTGATGTTGGGGAACTGACCGCTACGATAGTGTCGTTAAGTTGGTACATAGTCAAAAACCCAACGTGAAACCTTTCGGATGCCAGGGGTGTATCGCAATTATAGTTCAAAGGCAATTTTGTTCTTTGGTCGATATGTTATAATGTACGTACCCAAATGAAAAGGATTTTGACTGAAATTCGTGTAAAAATATGCGCAGTCAGCAATTGCGATACAGACTGAAACCTGGGGGCTAAATTTTGAGCCGGTGAAGTTTAGTCCTCAACGAGAGGCAGAGGTTTTTTGTCGGGCTTTTTCCCGGCTGGGCTTTTGGACTTTTCAATGCCGAGGGCCTTTTCAATTCTCGACATCCGCAAGGAAAGCTCTGTTAACCCAGCGTCGATAGAATCTAATCTTTTAGCAATGTCCTGAACGTTCGTGCTAATCCCGGTTAAATTCCTCTCAGTCAGGTCCATGTAACGCTGCACCAGACGCTCGTAGGCATCTACGATGCGGGATGTATCCAACGTGGGTGTGTAGCCGTAGGGAACCGCAACCTGTGGACGAATTTCATAAGTCCTTTCGTCACCCTGAATCGACGTAGAAAACCAAACCACAACCATACAAACAATCAGAACCGTAACAACAACCAATAAATTCCTGTTCGTTTTCATTTGGATTATCTCCCTTTTGCCTTACCTGCCTGCAGTTTTAGGCTATACTTTATTTATCGGCAAAAAGGCCGGCTTGAATATCAAAGATTTGAAAAAAAACCGGCTTTGTGGTAAAAAGCAGGAGTCAGGAGACAGAAGTCAGGAGTCAGAAGAAAAATGAATTCAAACCCAGGATAAGTTCCTATGGCAGTTCAGTTCATTCTCGGTAGAAGTGGGACGGGCAAGACAGGCTGCTGCATAGAGCAAATCGTCAATGCCCTGCTGGAGAGTCCCCTGCAATGCAGGGGGCTAAATAGAGAAATTGACGCTCAGCCGTTGATTCTGCTGGTTCCGGAGCAGGCGACCTATCAGGCGGAACGGGCAATTCTTAATGATAAAAGAATAGCCGGCTACAACAGATTGAATGTGCTTTCGTTCGACCGCCTGCAATTTTTGCTGTCAGGCAAAAATACAGCAAGGCCGACCCTTTCACGGCTCGGTCAACAAATGATAATCCACAGGATTTTACGAGACCATAAAAGTAAATTAAAAGTGTTTCATCTCTCGGCAACACAGCCCGGCCTGGGACGGCAAATGGCAGGGGCTATAGCTGAGCTGGGCCAGTATGCAAAGACGCCGGACGATATTGACCGGCTCTTAAACGAATTGCAGAAAAAGGAACACAATAATTTAGCTGTTCTGAAATTTGCCGATATCGGCCTGGTTTTCAAAGAATATTTGAAGTTCATCGAGGGCAGGTTCATCGATTCCGATATTCAACTAAGACAGGCCTGCCGGGCAGTGGTGGGGACAGGGTTCGCTAAAGGTGCAAAGCTATGGGTTGATGGTTTTGCCGGCTTTACGACAGTTGAACTCGCTATACTTGCTGAGCTGTTGAAGGTTACTGCCGATGCGCAAATCGCCCTTTGTTTAGACCCGTCAGATATTGATTTGACAAATCCCGATATACAGGCAATCGACCCCGCCGGTTTGTTTAACCCGACGCAGCAAACATATACCACACTTGTCGAGATAGTAAAAAAATGTAAACTACAACTGGCTGAGCCAATCATCCTTGAAAGGGCGGTCAGATTTTCCCACTGTCCGCAGCTTGGGCATATCGAGCAAAACATATTCGAATTCGAATCGACGAAAATCCCAACGGCGGATAATGTTCGCATCGTCTCGGCGCCGAACGCCAGGGCGGAAGTGCGGTTCGCGGCAAGGCAGATACTGCGGTTAGTAAAGGAAAAAGATTACCGGTATCGTGACATTGCGGTTATCGCATCGGATATCGACAGGTATCAACACTATATAAGGGCGTATTTCGACGACTATCGTCTGCCGTTTTTTATCGATAAGCGAAAACCCCTGAGCCGGCATCCGGTCGTCCAGCTTATCTGTTCGGCACTGCAGATAGTGACCGGCGGTTTTTCCAGCAGCGATGTTTTTGCTTACCTTAAAACAGACCTGGTGCCGATAGAACGCTGCGATGTTGACCTGCTGGAAAATTACTGTCTGGCATTCGGTATAGCGCACAGCGACTGGATAGGCGGGAAAGACTGGCATTTCGCAGACAAAGACGATAGGCAATTCGACGAGCAGCGTGTAAATCAGAGCCGACTAAAAGTCAGTAAGCCCTTGCTTGAACTTCGAGATAAACTTTGCCCCCCCGACAATCCGGCAAAAACGGTCGGCGCCGATGAGTTTACGCAAATCGTCTTTGATTTTCTCGATAGTTTGCAGGTCAGCAAGAAAATTGCCGGCTGGACCGAAGAAGCCGGCGAACGAGAAGATTATGCCGCTGTCGATGAACACCGGCAGTTTTATAAGAAGCTTGTGGATGTATTCGACGAGCTTGGCGAGGCCTTTGCCGGCCAGGAGATGAGTTGTGCAGACTGGCTTGCAATTATCAATTCCGCTTTTTCACAGTTGACGCTGGCTTTCATACCGCCAAATCTGGACCAGGTTCTCGTCGGCTCTATTGAACGCAGCCGACATCCCAATTTAAAGGCGGTTTTTCTGATAGGGGCCACTCAAAAGCAATTTCCCGTTCCGGTCGGTTTCGATTCTCTGTTAACCGATGACGACCGCAGCGCTGCTGAGTCGGCGGATTTCCAGTTAGCGGCAACAACAGCCCAGAGACTGTGCCAGCGCCAGTACTTAGCTTACATTGCATTTACACGCCCCTCACAATTACTGTGCATTACCTATCCGGCGGCTGACGATAAGGGCAGTGCCATACCACGCTCACAGTTTATAGACAATCTGGAATCGCTGTTTGAAAATCTCAGCGAAGAATCGAGCACAGATGAGCAAATCCAGATAGATAATGTTCACAGTGAAAAGGAACTTGCCGATTTGCTATGCCTCCGGCTCGGCGGCGACTCGAAGCAGGATTCACAATTTACGAATTGCTGCCGGCTCGGTGAGTTGTTAAGTGATATTGCCGCCGACGAACAGCTTGCAGAACTCGGCTCAACCGTCGTAACCGCAATAAATTATGACAATCGTGCGCAGCTCGATAAAAAAGTTATCGAGAAGCTTTTCGGCCAGAGGATAAAAAACTCAGCGACAAAGCTAAGTACTTTCGCCGCCTGTCCGTATCGATATTTCGCCCGGTATATATTGGAGTTGAAAGAACGAAAAGAATTTAAGTTTGAGCCGCTGGACCTGGGTGCATTTTATCATCGTGTTCTGGATGCACTGCTGAAGCGAGTTAACGCAGAAAAAAAAGATTTTGCAGCCGTTCAGGACGAGCAGTTGTTAGAGATTTTGAGATCGCAAATTGCAGAGATTGTCAGAGAAGACGCCTTTATATCCAACTTTATCCGTCGCAGCGCTCATAACAGTTTTATCATAACCAGCGCCGGCGAGACCCTTGAGGATTGTGTCAGGGCAATTGCGCAAATGGTGCGGGCGGGAAGTTTTAAGCCGACGCTGTCGGAAGTCTGGTTCGGCGAAAGATTAACCGCAGAGAACGCAGAGAAAGAATCGAAATTAAAAATCTCCGGGAACTCTGTGGGAGAAGAAAAGGCCTTCAGGCATCTCGGTGAATATAAACTTGCTCTTCCGGACGGCCGGCTGCTGTCTTTGGATGGTAAAATCGACCGGCTCGATATTGCAAACATAGACGGTGAAAAAATTGCTGCTGTTTTCGATTATAAGAGCAAGGCAAAATCCTTTAGCTGGTCGCAGTTTTACCACGGCCTGGATATGCAACTGCCGATTTATATGCTCGCGGTTCGTGATTCAAATTACGAGTCACGAGTCACGAGTCACGAGTCACGGATTGCGGGGGCGTTTTATATGCCTGTTGAAGTGAGTCCCACAGCAGCTACACTCAGTGAATTGCCAGGTAAAACGAGAAAGTTTAATTATAAAGCAAAAGGTATATTCAACGGTGAATTTTTCCAGCAGCTCGACAGTTCAAACAGTAATAAATTTTATAATTTCTTCGTTACTAAAAATGGTGACCAATACGGCCGTGACAATACAAGCGGGGCATTGAGGCCTGCCGATTTTGAAAAGGTTCTAAGATTTACCGAGCAAAAAATAATTCAATTGGCTGAAGAAATTCTCTCCGGCAAAATTGATGTCAAGCCATATCATTTGAGCGGTAAATCGCCGTGCAGCTATTGTAAGTATAAATCGCTGTGCCGATTTGACTGGCAAATAAATGACTACAACCATTTAGAATCGCTGAATAAGCTTCAGGTGCTCGATAATATAGGGACGGGTGATGACTGAAAAGAAGATTAAATGGACTGAGCAGCAACGGCGGGCGATTACGGCACGCGGTAAAGACGTGCTGGTGACCGCCTCGGCGGGTACAGGGAAAACAGCGGTACTGTCGGGCCGATGCGTCGATATTGTGTCCGACAAAACCACCTGTCCGGATGTCTTCGAGCTGCTCGTATTGACCTTTACCGAAGCGGCTGCCGAGCAAATGCGATCGCGAATAGCCGAGCAATTAACATCTGCATTTACCGAAAGCAACGAGCCCCGCCTTCGCAGCCACCTTCACAGCCAGCTTATACTGCTGGGCGGCGCTGATATCAGTACGATACATTCGTTTTGCAAACGGCTCATCACCGAGCATTTTTACAAACTCGGTCTCGACCCAACTTTGAGCGTAATCGACAGCGACGAAGCGAAGCTGCTCAAAGCAGAGATTCTCGAAAAGACCATCGACTGGGCATGGCAGCAGAGTAACCTGGCACAGCCCCTGGCGGTGCTTCTTGGCCGACGAGACCTTCGTACAAATAACGGTTTTCTTGCAAAGATAATAGAGGTAAGTAACTTCTTAGACGGTATAACCTTTCGACAAAACTGGTACGAGAGGGCGGCGATGCTTGCTGAAGCGGCTAATCCTTTCACTTCTGAACCTGGTGAGGAACAAAAAAGGATTGTGGCCGAGAAACTGAACCACATTCTTGATCAACTTCGCCACGCCCAGAAGCTCTACTCGTCGTGCGTCGTGCGTGATGCGTATTGCGCGAAAGAAAATACCCAATACCCAATACCCAATACACACGACACAATACGAGAATGTATCGAATTTTTGGAAGCCGGCAATTGGGACAGTTGCGCTGAAAAAATAAGAAATTTTGACAAGCCAAGAGTTAATAAGCCCAAAGAATTGCCGGAACCAATTGCTGAGCTTATAAGAAAAACAGTTAAAAAAGCGGTCGATGCCTTCGTGCAACTTTCTAATCTGGCGGTCCTGAATCCCGACTATCTCGATAAAGTCAGCGGTTCTGCCGGATTGCAGACGAAAGTAGTTATTGAACTTGTTAAAAAATTTGACCGGCTTTACAGCCGGGCCAAGCGAACGATTAACTGCCTGGACTTTGCCGACCTCGAACACTATGCGTTAAAACTTTTAACTGAGCAGGGCTCTTCAGATGATACGCTGTCACCATCCGAGACGGCCCGGGCGCTACGCCGTAAGTATAAATACATATTCGTTGATGAATACCAGGATATTAACCCCGTCCAGCAGGCGATACTGGATGCGCTCAGTCCCGGCGGAAATGTCTTCGTCGTCGGTGATGTCAAACAAAGTATTTATGCCTTTCGAGGAGCTGATCCGAAAATTTTCATAAAAGAGCTTAAGTCGGCCTCAGTTGACCCTGAAAACGCACCGGATGGCCTTCGAGTTGACCTCAATACCAATTTCCGCTCGGCCAAAGGTATCCTTGATTTTGTCAACAAGGTGTTCGCACGCATAATGACCGCCTCTTTCACAGGTATTGATTACGATAAGTCGGCTAAGTTGAAGCCGGCACAAAAGAATGTAGAATTTGGAATTGAGGATTCAGAAACGAGCCATAAGGTCGAGTTACATATACTTGACGAAGAGAATTTAGAATCTGGAATTGACAATTCAGAATCGAAAACGAATCACGAGTCACGAGCCACGAGCCACGTAATCAGTAGCCGGCAGCGTCAGGCGGCAATGATTGCCCGGCGTATCAGGCAAATGGTCGGAGCAGAGACGGGCAAGTGCGAGTTTCAAATATTAGACAAGCAGCAGGGCTGCTTCAGAGATGTTGAATACCGTGATATTGTGATACTGATGCGTTCGCCCGCTAAAAGGGCAAACGATTATGTCGAAGTGCTTCAGTCGGCTGGTGTGCCTGTTAGCTGTGAGGCTGCAGCCGGCTACTTTGAGACGACCGAAATTACCGATATTGTCTGCCTGCTGAAAGTCCTGGACAACCCACAGCGTGACATTGAGTTGGCCGGCGTATTGCGAAGTCCGCTTTTCAAGGTTAGTGATACCGAATTAGCAAAGATAAAAATCCACGGTAAGCTCTCGTCGCCCGTCGCCCGTCGTTCGTCGCTCGAGCCACGAGCCACGGGTCACGAGTCACGATTTTACGATTGCCTGCTCCAATACTGTGCCAATGGGCCGGATGCAAAACTGGCTGACAGACTCAAAGAGATACTCGCTGTGATTGAGCAATGGCGAACGCTTGCACGGCGCGGCAATATAGCCGATTTGATATGGCAAATCTATCGTGAAACCAGCTTTCTGTCTTTTGTCTCCGCTCTTCCGAACGGCAGGGGACGCAGAGCTAATCTGCTTAAACTCCACGACAGAGCCATTCAGTTCGAGGGTTTTGCCGGCAGTGGCGGTATGGCGCAGCTTTCACGCTTCGTTGAATTTATCGAAAAGCTGCAGGAAGCAGGTCAGGATTGGGCGGAGGCTTCGCCGGAAGATGCGGCGGAAAACGCCGTCCGCATTATAAGCGTACATAAAAGTAAAGGACTTGAATTTCCGGTCGTCTTTTTAGCCGAATTAAGCAGTCAATTCAACAAAAAAGATTCTCAAGGAGACTTTCTTGTCGATGCTGCCGATACGTTAGGATTGCAAATTATCGACCACCAGGCGAACAGCAGGCTCAGTTCCCTCGCTCACCAGGTTATCGCAGAGCGCAAACTTTCGACAAGCCTGGCTGAGGAGATGCGAATCCTTTATGTTGCAACAACACGAGCCATGGACCGGCTCATTTTAACCGCTTCGGCAAAGAGAAACCATTGCCGCTCTATTATCTCAAATGGTTTTTTCTTCGGCAACGAAGCTATCCCCGACTGGCAGCTTTGTTTTTGCCAAAGTCCTCTGGATTGGGTTCTCTACGGGCTTTCCGACCGGAAGAGTTTGCACAACGCTTTTGAAACCGGATTGGCGGAAAAGTGTGTGAATGATGATTTGTTTAGTATAAAACTTTACGGCCAGGCTGAACTGCAACAGCTCTCCGGATATATTGTTAAACTGAAAGGCAATAAACTTCGCCGCTCCAGGCCGACCGTAGCGGGTTCACAGCCGAAACGAGCAGAGCCAAAGCTGCTGTTGCAAGTAAAGAAGTCATTAAACTGGCGGTATCAGTTTGGCGATGTGGCGCTATTGCCTGCTAAGCAGTCGGTAACACAACTGACGCATCGCAATGATGAATACTTAAGAATCGATTATTCCGGAGCATTGGCTCGAAAGCCGAAAGCGGTTTTGCCTGTTGATTTGGCCGGTGCTGTTGACGGCCGGTTAATCGGAATTGCTACACATCTTGTAATCGCCCGGCTCGATTTGACCGGGCCTGTAACCTGTGAAGCAATTGAAAGAACCAAAGACACGCTTTTAGTTGATGGTGCTATAACTGAGGCGGTGGCCGAGCGTATCGACATCAACTCGATAATCACATTTTTCGAAAGTGAACTGGGCCAAACAGCTCTTAATGCGAATAATACCGTTCGTCGAGAGTGGCCATTCACCTTTGCAGTGCCGGCTTCATCCGTTGCTCGTGCCCCGTCGCTCGTCGCTCGAGTCACGAACGACGATACGATTATCGTTCAGGGTATAATTGATATGCTGGTTCAGACGCCGAAGGGCTTGATGGTAATAGATTTCAAAACCGACAGTATAACCGCTGAAGAAGTTTGCCGGCGGGCTGAACTTTATCGAGAGCAGTTGGAGCTTTACAGCAGGGCCACTGCGGCAATCTTAAAGACGGAAGTTGCCGGCAGATGGCTGTATTTCCTGACGCCCAATATAGCGTATAGCGTATAGCGGGTAGAAGAAATTCGAAGTATGAAGTACTCCGCAGGACAGCTGACGATGGAATACAAAATTCAAAACGAGATTCTTCGCTGTGCCCAGAACGACATAATAGAGTCCTGATTGCACAGAAATGACAAAGGTGGGCTGGAATTACCCTTGCCTGTTGATGTTGCGTTTGTATAATGGCCCTTCCGTAAAAAATAACGTAACAGTTTTATTGGAGAAGTTGTAGAATGGCAGGTACACCAAAAGCAAATGCAGTAGTCGGGCAATCAGGCGGGCCGACCGGCGTGATAAACGCCTCTCTGGTTGGCGTTATCGAAGAAGTTTGCAAACACAACGAAATCGAGAACCTTTACGGGGCAATTAACGCAGTTCAGGGAATTATCAGAGAGGATTTTGTCGATTTGAAGAAGCTGTCGATCGAGGTTATAGAGGGCGTGGCAAGTTGTCCTTCGTCTGCTCTGGGTTCGAGTCGTGATAAGCCGGATAAGAAATATTGCGGCAGAATTCTTGAAGTCTTCAAGAAACGCAATGTCAGGTACTTTTTCTATATCGGCGGTAACGACTCAGCAAATACCGCTCATATCATTAACCTGATGGCTGCTGAGGTCGGCTATGAAATGAGGGCGTTCCATATCCCCAAAACTATCGACAACGATTTGCTGGTAACCGACCATTGCCCCGGCTTTGGAACGGCTGCAAAGTTTGTGGCTTCTGCTCTGATGGGCGATGATTTGGATAACAGGGCCTTGCCGGGTATAAAAATCGATTGTGTAATGGGCAGAAATGCGGGATTTTTGGCAGCGGCTGCCGTGTTGGGAAAACAGAGAGATGACGATGGGCCGCATCTGGTATATGTTCCTGAAAGGCCGATTTCGATGGATAAATTCCTTGGCGATGTTGATGGTATTTATAAAAAACTCGGCAGATGTGTCATTGTAGTCAGCGAGGGGATATGCGATGTTGACGGCAAGACGTGGACCGAAAAGATTACCAAAGAAAACGAAAAGGATGCTCACGGTAATATCCAGCTTTCCGGCACGGGAGCGTTAGCAGACTTTTTGTCAGGGCAGATTAGAGGCAAGCTTGGCGCCAAACGTGTTCGGGCCGATACATTCGGCTATCTGCAAAGAAGCTTTGTCGGGTTTCAATCTTCCATTGATGTCGATGAGGCTCGCAGGTGTGGCCGGGAAGCGGTAAAATTTTCAATGAAAGAACAGAGCGGTTCGGTTGCAATGGAAAGGATCGGCGAGGGAGAAGATTATGCGGTAAAGCTGATATGTACCGAACTTCGTAATGTCGCTGAGAAGACAAAGTCTATGCCCGATGAATTTATCAACGCTGATGGTAACGGTGTAACAGAAGCGTTTATTAACTACGCAATGCCTCTGACCGGTGAGCTGCAGCGAACATATTTTTTAGGAAATTATCCCAGGGTTTAGCTGAAAACTATCGCCGCAGGCTGATAGACTAAAAAAGCTGAATTTGCTTCAGAGGGTTGTATCAATGGAAAAACCGGATTTTATTATTCCTGTGCTTGGTAAACCAAGGGTGCAATCGCCCATATCGCTGTCGAAACAAAAGGGCGATTATATAGCTAACTATGTTAGTGATAATGCATATATAATTTACGATATCGAAACCACAGCAAAGGGCCCAACTCGCAGTTTCGCCCGGAACCAACTGCTTGAGTTAGCAGGCCCGCGAGAGAAAATCTACTTTGACCCGGCAAAGACTCATGCCGGAATTGTTACCTGCGGCGGGTTGTGTCCCGGCTTAAACGATGTAATACGTGCAATAGTTATGTGCCTGTGGTATCGTTACGGAGTAAGAAATATTAGCGGTATAAGATTCGGGTACAGGGGGTTTCTTTCGGAATTCCGTCTGCCGGTAGTGGAGTTAACCCCTGATGTCGTCGAGGATATTCATCGCAAAGGCGGGACGATTCTCGGTTCGGCAAGAGGGTACGGCGAGCGGGTCGGCGAAATCGTCGATTCACTGGAGCGAATGAATATCAATATGCTCCTTGCTATTGGCGGTGATGGTACGCAAAAAAGCGTTCTTGCCATCGCGAAAGAGGTGAAAAAGCGTGGGCTTAAGATTGCCCTGGTTACCGTTCCCAAAACAATTGACAACGATTTGAGCTTCGTACAAAAATCATTTGGATTCGAGACAGCGGTAGCCAAAGCGGTGGACGCTGTTGCTGGTGCCCATGTGGAAGCTCATGACGCAATGAACGGAATTGGAATTGTTAAGGTGATGGGGCGGCAGTCGGGATTTATCGCGGCGCAGACGGCTCTGGCTATCAACGATGTTAATTTTGTGCTCATTCCGGAAGTGCCCTTTGAACTTGAGGGAGATAACGGCCTGCTTGGCCATCTGGAGAAAAGATTAAAGAAACGTAATCATGCGGTGATTTTGGCTGCGGAAGGTGCCGGCCAGGACCTGGTGGAAAGTTGCAAGGCTGTGGATGCATCGGGAAATAAAAAGCTTTCCGATATCGGAACTTTTCTCAAACAAAAAATCAGCTCATACTTCAAAGAAAAACAAATCGAGATAAATATGAAGTATATTGACCCCGGTTATATTATCCGCAGTGCGCCGGCTAATCCGAACGACTCAATTTATTGCGCAAGACTTGGTACTAATGCAGCCCATGCGGCTATGGCGGGGAAAACGGAACTGCTTATCAGTCTTATCCATAACTATTTTGTCCATGTGCCGATAGCTATGGCGGTGAGAACTAAAAACACCGTCAATCCCGACGGCAGCTTGTGGCGCAATGTTATTGAGGCGACGGGCCAGCCAATGCTGATGAAGAATTAGTGGGCTTTGTTGTCGGCTTGGCGATGACCGGCTGCCTGGACAATTATCCGAGAGTTTAAGAGAACTTAACGTCTCAGTCAGTTTGGGTTATTTGCTTCCTCCACTATAGCAGGATTGAAACTTTTTCTTGAACTGGGCCAAGGACCGGCGAATCACTTCGACATCGCCTGGTTTTTGCTCTTTCTCGACCAGGCTAAGCGGAGCTGACATTCCGAGAACCGGAGTAAATCCACTTGCCAGAATCGCCTGCTGATATTGCGGGCCAGTTTCGCAATTTACACCACCTGTCGGCATTATAATTCGTCCGGCGTGTCTTTGCCTGACGTAAGGAGCTAAAAGACCTTTTATACCATTTGGGCCGTGACTGTTGGCTGGAAATACTTTCCCGGCCTCCGGCTCACTCCCCTCCGTCCTTGCACTTAAATCCTGTAACTCCCTCGGTCTAAATAT
>CAJVYN010000060.1 GCA_913009355.1 uncultured bacterium
TGGTGTGAAGGGGGGGGGGGGGGGGGGGTTGGTTTTGTTGTTTTTTTTTTTCAAGCAGAAGACGGCATACGAGATAAAGGAATGTGACTGGAGTTCAGACGTGTGCTCTTCCGATCTGCAGCGCCTTTGACGACAACTTTGAACATCCGTGTTGCCCCTTCAGCGTCCATCGCCATTTGTTTTACTAAATCATCACATAAATCCGCTAACGCATCGGTGAATTTTTTGTACCGTGGACACCGGCTTACTATTGGGCGATTTCCCGCCAGGCCGGAGGCGAGGATTATTGCAGTATCGTTAGTGCTTTGATGGCCGTCAACTGTCAGCTTGTTTAGCGAATTGCCGATAGCGGCCTTCAATGCCTTGCCTAACAACAGCTTACTTATAGCCGCATCGGTAGTGATAAAGCAAAGAGTCGTTGCCATATTTGGCCCAATCATACCAGCTCCTTTAACCGCGCCTGCTATTATAATTCGTGACTCGTGACTCGTGGCTCGTGACTCGAGATTTATTTGGCGAACGGCTTGCTTTGGTTTGGTATCAGTTGTCATTATCGCCTTTGCAAAATCCAGACCCGCCGAGGCGGAAGCTGAAAGTTTCTCCGCCGCCTTTGAAATGCCTTTAACGATTTTGCTGATTGGTAATTGCTCGCCAATAATACCGGTAGAAGCAACCATAACATTGTGTGGGGCAATCTCAATTTCACCGGCTGTCTGCTTACACATTGTTATTGCGTTTTTGAGTCCTTTTTGGCCGGTGCAGGCATTGGCGTTGCCGGAATTGACAACTACCGCTGAAATGCTTCGACTTTTTATATGCTCCTTGCTGACGGTTACCGCTGCTGATACGATTTTATTGGTTGTAAAGACAGCCGCTGCCTTTGCACCAAGTGGGCAAACGAGCAGTGCCAAATCAGATTTGCCCGATTTTTTTATTCCGCAAGCCAGCCCCGCCGCCAAAAAACCTCTCGGAGCAGTAATAGTATCGTTTTTCACAACAACCTCTTAAATGAGGACAGTCCAACTTCTCTCTATCTCTGAATCTGTTGTATTGATTTATTGTTTCAGCAAGCTATCGAACTTTCCGGATATATTTTCATAGCCGTCCAACTCGTCGAAATCGGCCAACCATTTTCGGATATACCTAATATCAATAGAATCTCTGTTCTTAATCAAAATATTTTTTACGTCTTCGGTATCGACCGCTCTGCCTGCGAACATCTTATGAATAATAACGTCTTCACAGGATGCAAATTTCACTGGGTAGCCATTCATCAGGACTTTTCTTGTTCTCTTGATAGCCTGTGCTTCGTATGGAGTAAAAGAAAAAATAAAATCCACGCGAATCCTCGAGTTCGGGTCTTCTGCGGGAAGCACTGAGGTATCTTTTGCAAAATCTTCCGGATTTTCAGACAGGAGTTTTAGCTCTAATTTCTTGCATATTTTTTCAAATAGGGGAAATTTGTCCGTATCCACCCCAAGGGTTATGTCAATATCACGGGTCAAACGCGGTGTGCCGTATAGTAAAACCGCCTGACCGCCGATGATCATGTAAGGTATTTTCTTCTCATCCAGACATCGAACTATCTTTGCAATTAATTCCTCTATCACTGGCTTAGCCCATTTATCGCCCTGGCAATTCGCAAATCAACTTCTATACCTTCAAGAATATTTTCAGAACTTATAGTCCCCAACGATACGGCTTCATTGTGAAGGGCTTCATATATTGACAAAGCTTCTTTATGGGAAATATTTTCTTCTTCGATTAGTTTCCGATGGAACTCATTCAGCTTAAGCTTGTTACTTATCATTACTTGATTATACCACAGTTGCTATTTAAGACCAAGGGTCTCTTCGAGGCCGAAAATGATATTCATATTCTGAACCGCCTGGCCGGAAGCGCCCTTCACTAGATTGTCAATTGCCGAGAAGCTCACAACCCTGCCTTTCACGCAGGTTACAAAGATGTGGCAATAGTTAGTGCCAGCCACGTCTTTAACGTTAGGGGCGCCATCGCACATCTGCACAAAAGGCTCGTTAGCGTAGAAATCGTTATACAGCTGTGATAGTTGCTTGCTGTTGATTTTTCCCTTCGGATAGCAATATACAGTCGAGCCAATCCCCCTGTCAAAAGGCCCTGCGTGGGGCTGGAACAGTATCCGAACGTCAGTGCCGGCAATTTCAGCAGCGATTTGCTCCATTTCCGGGGTATGGCGATGTGAGCCGACCCCGTAAGCGAAGAGATTTTCATTCATATTTGGGAAATGAAATTTGTCAGAAGGATTCCTGCCTGCACCGCTTGCGCCGGTTACCGCATTGACAATAATCGAGTCTGTTTCAATAAGGTTTTCTTTAAGTAGTGGTGCTATAGCTAACAAGGCCCCGGTAGGGAAACAGCCGGGATTGGCAACAAGCTCGGCCCCTTTTATCTGTTCGCGGAACAATTCCGGCAACCCGAACACAGCCCGTGCCAGATTAGCCGTATCGGTGTGCTTTACGTCGTAGAATTTCTCGTAAACCTTGGGGTCTTTTAGCCGATAGTCCGCACTAAAATCAATGACCTTCAGCCCTGCATCCAGCAGTTTCGGCACAAACTCCATTGAGATCTTATGAGGCAGGCAGCAGAGAGCTACATCCGCTATGTCAGCCAGTTTATCAAGGTCCAACTGCCCGATTTGCAAATTGCATCGGCCCTTAAACTGGCCAAAAACATCCTCCACCGCACCACATTCAGCCGGCAGCGCAGTTAGACAAACCAACTCCGCTTCGCTGTGCCGCAGGATTATCCGTATCGATTCGGCGCCGGTGTATCCGCTTGCCCCGATTATGGCAACGCGTACCATACTTTCTCCTTTTCAAAAAAATAGCCGCCAGTTCTCGGCGGCTATTCTAATAATCTGATAAACAATTTGCAAATTAGCGTTTCGAGAACTGGAATTTTTTCCTTGCGCCTTTTTGGCCGGGCTTTTTTCTTTCGACCATCCTGCTGTCACGGGTAAGATGGCCGCCGTCCCGCAACGGCTGGAGATAGTTTTCGTCATACTTTCTCAATGCCCTGGCAATTCCCAGAAGCGCAGCACCAGCTTGCCCCGTGATTCCGCCGCCTTTGACATTGATAAAGATATCAAATGATTTTTCTGCGTCAACTGTCTTTAGAGGAGCCAGCACCGCTTTTCTGTCCTGCTCCCTGACGAAATAATCATTGAGTTCTTTTTTGTTGACAATCAGTTTACCGTCGCCTGGTTTAATTCGCACACGTGCGACAGAACTTTTTCTCCTTCCGGTACCCCAGTAGAAGCCGCCCTTATCGGGACCTTTCTTAGCCGGTTTTTCGGATGGTTGCGGCACTTGTGCCTTGTTCCCTGCTGCCGGGTTTGCGGTAGGATTGTCTATTTGGGTCTCTGCCATAAAAACTTGTCCCTCGTATTTCGAAAGTCGTCAATCAACTCATTTCTATCTTTTCGGGTTTTTGGGCCTGGTGTTCGTGTTCCGGCCCACGATAAACCTTCAACTTTTTCAGCATTTTTCTGCCGAGTTTATTTTTAGGCAGCATCCGTCTTACCGCCAATTCAATTACCTTTTCCGGTTTTTTCGCCATCATATCGGCGAAGCTGACTACCTTGCGTCCACCGGGGTAATGGGTGTAATAATCGTACTGCTTCGTCTGCGCCTTTTTGCCGGTAACTCTTATTTTATCAGCATTTACCACAATCACATAATCACCTGTATCGACGTGCGGAGTATATGTCGGCTTGGTTTTCCCCATTAGTATAGGAGCAATTTTAGCAGCCATTCTGCCCAAAATAAGCCCGTCGGCATCAACAAGCTGCCATTTATGTTCAGTTTGTTCTTTCTTTGCTATAAAGCTCTTCATAGAAAACTCCCGTACATTACGAAAAACCAATAGTCTAGCGAGTTCGACGGAATTGTCAAACTATTTTTGGGGTATAAAAATTTGAGAATTTAAGTCGGGAGGAGCTCTTCAATAACCTAAGAGTTGAGCCCAGTCGACTTTTTCAGCTTTTTCTGAATAAAATTGGATTGGAGTACTACCGCCAAAAACTGAGTGAAAGTTCCGCTTAAATTCGGGTTTATCTGCGCTGGGGTCAATCAATACAACCTTTTTCGGCAGGTTTCCTTTTTCGGCTCGCTCACACATTACTCCTCCAAAATGCAGGCGGGACATATTGTCAAAAGGCGAAAGCGAAAATCCAACGACACATATTTCCTCGGCTTCCCGAAGAGCTTTTATTGCATTAAACCAAACCTCCCCGCTGCCATGTAACATATGTAAAGGCTTGTAACTTCCCAAGCCTGCAATACCAATAGAATACTGCTTACATCCCTTCTGCAAAATCCTGTTCTCGATGCGATTTTTTAAACTGTTATCAGGAATATGGAGCAGCACATAGTCATATTCTCTTTCACCCGAAGGTTTGGCATTATTTTCATTTATATTTTTGTCTTCCTTGCGAAATAGTAAAGTGTATCCAAAGTTCTTATACTGATTGCGAAGCACTATAGCCCAGTTTATCGAACCGTGCATCTTCAGAATCGAAATTCCGTTGCCTTTTTCCCGTTCGAAGCCATAGCACCACGCTTTTTTTTGGTCGGTTAGTGAATTTTCAAGTAATGTATCGTAATTGAATGTCAAAACCACATCATCCTGCTGTAGATTCTGCGAAAACCTTGATATGAGTTTCAATTTTTGCTTGGCTTGTTCCTGCTTTTCCCATATTACATCTATGAGATCGTCCTGTAAATCGCTAAGCCAGGTCTCAATACTATCGGCTGAATTGGAGGGCGTATCACCCCATTGACGACCGACAGGGCATAAATGTTGTCTCATTTTCCACAACTCGACATCGAACCTGGCAAGATCGAAAACCTGTTCAATATTGATGGCAACCGACTTTTCTCCAGATGCCTTTTCCAGCCAGCTAATCCTTTGTTTAAGAAAGTTATACCACTCGATCATTTCCTGAAGGTTATCTTCTCGATGTTTCTGAAGCAGGCAATTAGTGAGTTCTGTGGCTAAGGGCATACCTGCTTGTTTAGAAAAACCAGCACCGAGAATGAACACACGTTTTGCATTCATACTACCCCCTTATTATTTTAAGCGGAGCAAATACTTTCAATAATCAATTATCAATAATCAATAATCAATTTTATGAGCAGCCCATCGAGTTGCCGCAGTTGAAGCATTTGTAGCAGCTTCCATTGCGAACCGTAATCGCCCCGCAAATATCGCAGGCTGGGGCATCGTCCTGGAAATGCTCAAACTGGGCGTTAAACTGCTGTAAAACCTCCCCCTCAGACTGCAGCGGTCCGGCTGTCTTAGCAACGGCTGGACCCACCAAAGCCCCAATTCGACTTGCCATGCCGGCAAATTTGCCTATCGGGGACACAGAGGGCTGCTTAGCCACCTGCTTAGCAGATGAAGATTCTTCATCTTTGCGCTTTGACTTGATTTTTGTACCGGCTTTTGCTTCGGCAATTTTTTCCGCTAAGTCTTTAGTCTTTTCAACTAACTGCCTGGCGGTCGTCGTATTTTTATTTGTCCTTGGCGCCGATGACCTGTCAGGGGTGTTTCTCTCGGCATAGCCGGGTATAAACTGACAGCCCAGCCAGCAGAAAATATAATCAATTATGCTCTTTGCAAAGGGTATATCCCTGCTCGATGTCATTCCCGAAGGTTCAAACCGGGCGTGCCGGAATTTGTCCACCAGCGTGATTAGAGGTACGCCATACTGCAGTGCCATCGAAGTGCAGGTGCCTATAACATTCATAAGGCCGCCAACTGTGCTGCCCTCTTTGGCCATAGTGATAAACAGTTCACCCGGCTGACCATCCTCATACAACCCAACCGTCAGGTATCCTTCATGCCCTGCGACGGAAAATTTATGCGTTATGCTCTGGCGGGTGTCCGGCAGTCGATGCCTGAATGGCCTGGCCTGAGAGGGTACTTCAGAAACAGCTTTGCTCTTGGCTTCCTCATGTTTTTTGGTAGAGACGGGCTGGAGTTTCTTGGAGCCGTCGCGATAGATTGCCACCGCCTTTAATCCCAGCTTCCAACCCTCCATATAGGCTGTAGCGATCTCTTCGGTTGTACTTTCCTTTGGCATATTTATGGTTTTGCTGATGGCACCGGATATAAACGGCTGAACCGCTGCCATCATTTTCAGATGCGCCATATAATGAATGCACCTTTTCCCGCTACGCGGCTTGAAAGCACAGTCAAAGACCGGCAAATGGTCCGGGTTAAGTTTTTCAGCCCCTTCGATAGTCTCATTTTTATCTATGTAATTGCAGATTGATTTGATGTCCTCGGCACTGTAGCCGAGCCGTTCGAGAGCCATTGGCACAGTTTTATTAACAAGTTTGAGCATTCCGCCGCCGGCCAGCAATTTGTATTTAACCAGTGCGATATCCGGCTCAATGCCGGTAGTATCACAATCCATCATAAACCCGATTGTTCCCGTCGGCGCAAGGACGGTGGCCTGAGCATTACGAAAGCCAACTTTGGAGCCGGCGTCAAAGGCCGCATCCCAGGCGTCCTTGGCGGCGTTGCGCATATAGTCCGGACAGTGCACTTCGGGAATGTCGTAAGCATACTGGCGGTGCATACTTATAACCTTCAGCATCGCATCGGCATTCTTGCCGAACTCCTCGAAAGCCCCTTTTATTGAGGCCATTTCCGCACTTACCGTATAGGCAGTTCCGGTCATTATAGCGCTGATTGACTCCGCCATCGCCCTTGCCTGGTCGGAGTCGTAAGGAAGCGCCAAACTCATAACAAGACAGCCGAGATTGGCATAGCCCAGACCAAGCGGGCGGAACATATGGCTGTTTATGGTAATTGATTCGCTCGGATAGCTTCCGTTATCAACCAGAATTTCCTGAGCAATAATGAACAGCCGAATCGCTTTCTTAAAGCTGGCAACATCGAAAGAACCATCCTCTTTACGAAACTTCATAAGGTTCAGCGAAGCCAGATTGCAGGCAGAATCATCGATGAACATATATTCACTGCAGGGGTTTGAAGCGTTAATCGGCCCGGAGTTCGGGCAGGTGTGCCAGCGGTTGATTGTGCTGTGGTACTGCAGGCCGGGGTCGCCGCAAATCCTTGTGCCCTCGGTAATCAGATCCATCAGCTCACGCGCTGAATACTCCTGCATTTTTTCGCCTGTTGTTACGGCATGGGTAGCCCACTTGGCGTCTTTTTCCACCGCCTGCATAAACTCGTCGGTTATGCGCACGGAAAGATTAGAGTTCTGAAACATTACACAGTTATACGCTTCGTTGCTGTACTCACCGGTATAGCCGGCCTCGATAAGTGCCCATGCCTTTTTCTCCTCTTCGGTTTTGCAGGTAATAAACTCCTTAATATCAGGATGGTCTATTTTCAGCGATTGCATTTTTGCCGCCCTGCGGGTTTTTCCGCCTGACTTGATTACCGCCGCTACCTGGTCATAGACCCTCATAAAACTCAAAGGGCCGGATGGTTTACCCCCGCCGGAGAGTTTCTCTTTACTGCTTCGCAGCGTCGAAAGGTCCGTGCCGGTTCCTGAGCCATGCTTGAACAGCATTGCCTCGCTTGCCGCCAGACGCATTATGTCTTCCATTGAGTCTTTAACCGACTGGATAAAACAGGCTGAGACCTGCGGATGTTCGTAGCTGTTTTTGCAGGCAACAGCTTTTTGCCGCTGGTCGTCCCAATGGAAATTGTGTTTACCGCCGGCAACGTCATAGACGTCGAAAAGGCCCGCATTAAACCATACGGGCGAATTGAATGCCCCGTATTGGTTTACGCACAGCCAGCTTAATTCGTTATAGAAAATCTCAGCATCTTCGTTGGTAGCGAAGTAACGGTCCTTTTTACCGCGGTCGGCTATCATTTTGCAAACACGATGGATAAGCTGCTTTACTGAATGTTCTCGCTGACCGGATTTGACATCACCATAAAAGTATTTGCTTGCCACAACCTTTGTTGCCAATTGGCTCCAGGAGACCGGGACTTCAATATTGTCTTGCTCGAAGATTGATTGTCCGTTATCGCCGGTGATTTTGGCTGAACGAGTTTCCCATTCGAGCTGTTCAAACGGATGAACGCCCGGGGTCGAAAAAAATTGCTCTACCCTCAAGCCCTTCGACTCGGTGGTGTTTACAGCCTCTTCGGGCTGTGATTGTTGGTTCCCCTCGACTACGCTCGGGACAGGCTTAAAAGGGTTTTCAGATTCGAATTTCCGCGACATTCAGGCACCTCCGTGTGAAAAACAAAGCCACAATATATAGTAAAATGAACTGAAATAAGCCAAGATGTAGTTGTAAAACTATACTATCAGTATATACGAGTCTGCCTGTAGTGAAAAGAGCAAAGTCAGAAATTTTTGCAGAATTTACCCGCTTTTTTCTTAACCCTTGTAGCAACTGAACCTATGAGAGAAATTTTTTATAAGGGGCATTTGGATAATTTCACAATGATGTTAAGATAATGATATGTCATCGCAAACGAACGATAGATTTGAGGCGATTCGTGAAAAGATAAAAAGCTTTCCGCTCGGTTCCGGCCTTTATTTTATGAAAGGCCCGAACGATAAAGTTCTTTACATCGGCAAGGCCAAAAACCTGCGCTCCCGGGTCAGTAGTTATTTTCAGCAGGGCGGCGACCTGGTCGCTTCACGCAGCCCTAAAATCACTGAAATGCTCAGCAAAGTTAAAACCGTTGACTTCATGGAAACTTCAAACGAAGTTGAAGCTGTGCTTGCCGAGGCCCGCTTGATTAAGGACATCCGTCCACCTTACAATACAGACCTTGTCGATGACAAAACCTTTCCATATCTGGAAATTACCACGGGCGAGGATTTCCCCGGCGTCTATATCACCCGAAAACCCAGGCCGACGGGCAGCAGATTGTTCGGACCTTTCGCCGGCGCAAAGGATTTAAGGGCTGTTTGCGTAGTGCTGCAGAAGATATTCAAGTTTCGGACCTGTAAGCTGAATATCAGTGCGGCAGAGCCAAAGCTGAAATTCTTCCGCCCCTGCCTTTTGTACAGCATAAAACAATGCGTCGCTCCCTGTGCAGCTAAAATCGACAAATACGAATATAAAAAGATTATCAGCGACCTTATAAAATTTCTGCGGTCGAAACGTTCAACGATTTTGCGGCAGTTGAAAAAGCAGATGGCCCAGGCCGCTGAAGCGTTTGAATACGAGAAAGCCGCCGTTTTTCGCGACCGTATCCGGCTGATTGAACGGCTCGACCGCCGAGGCACGCCTGACGAGAATGTTCAGCCGGAAGTCTTCGCCGCCGAACCAACCGAGGCCCTGGAACAACTGCAGAATTTACTGCAAACGCCGGAGCCGGTCAGGATTATTGAGGGTATTGACGTTGCCTGTATCAGCGGAGCCGAGGCGGTCGGCTCATTAGTCAAATTCATTGATGGAAGACCCTTCAAGAGCGGTTACCGAAGATTCAAAATAAAAACTGTCAAAGGCATCGATGACTATGCAATGATTGCTGAGGTTATCAGGCGAAGATACAAATACGCAATGGCCGGTGAAGAGCTTTGGCCCGACCTTGTTTTAATTGACGGCGGCCTCGGCCATTTGAATGTCGCTGAAGCGGCATTTAAAGAAATGGACGCTGCCGACCTGACAGTAGCTTCGATTGCCAAACGAGAGGAGGAGATTTTCATCCATGGCAGCAACAAGCCGTTAAAATTGCCGAGAACATCTCCTGCCTTGAAACTTCTGCAATACGTTCGGGACGAAGCCCACCGCTTCGCCCAGCACTATCACCATATCCTGCGAAGCAGGAAACTGCTGAACAAGAAATCTTAGAAAAATAAATATATTCACTTTGATGTTAAGATGACTTAATGCTATAATGTTAATAGTGAGGTGATATTATGAAAACTAATACAAAAAGAACCACAATTTACCTGGATTCGCAGTTGCATCGTGCATTACGCATAAAAGCAGCAGAAACAGAACGTTCCATGTCAGAATTAGTTAAAGAGGCGATCAAACTTTCTTTAGCAGAGGATTCCATTGACCTGACGGCTTTCGATGAGCGTAAAAGGGAGCCGAGCCTGGCATTTGAGGATGTTTTGAAGAAGTTGCGGAAAAATGGCAAAATATAAAATAACCATAAAAAAATCTGCTGCGAAAGAACTGGAAGACATTCCTAAAAAAGACCTGCGTAAAATCATTAAACGCATTCAATCACTTGCCCAAAACCCAAGACCTCACGGGTCACAGAAGCTTTCAGCACAGAGCCGTTTCCGTGTTCGACAAGGCGATTACAGGATAGTTTATTCTGTCGAGGATAAGAATTCGATAGTAGATATAGTTAAAATCGGCCACAGGCGAGAAATCTATCGTTTATAACTAATCAAAATTCGATACTCGATACTCGATACTTGATACTTGATACCGAGAAGCAAGAATGCAGCAGTTTTTGGCTGAAAAAACAAAAAATATTTATATTTTTTAATCTGCCCCAAAAAAAATCTGAGTAAGGATATTTCTCATTATCGGGGTTAAGCGGGGGAATCTGCCGGGTATGGGAGAAAAGGCCGAAGCTGTCAGATTAGACTTTGGGGGTGGTGGAGAAAGACAGAGAAGTTTTAAATTATTGGCGTTTTTACCTGTATTAAACAACGTTATATTTCAGGGCTTGGAAACACCTGGAAAAATTCAAGATTAAGAGCGAAATCTGTCGATGCGCCTTTAGAGCAAAAAAGATGTGGCTCTGGAAAATGGCCAATCCGGCCATATTAGCTTTACCTTACGGTGTCCATTTCGAGGCATTGAAAACAAGTCAGAGCGAAATGCGGGCATAGCAGGCGAGAGGCTAAAAAACAAAAAGGAAAGAGCCACAAAAACAAAGGGAGAGCGTAAAAAACTCTCCCGTTTTTTTAGTTCTGCTAATTTACCCTTTGCCTGCACTCACAACACATTATTATAAACCCGGATTTCTGCTCCACAGACTCTACGCATCTAAGAGTCTATCCGAATAACCGGGTCGTTATGAGGCCGAGCGAAAAGTACGAGATACGAGCCACGGGGCACGATTCAAACAAACCAGGAAGCTATTCGCAAAAGCAGACGCATCTTTAGGCCGCAGGCGTAAGCGGTCGCTCGCATTGTTGCTTTGATTGCTCTGGCGACGCCGGTATTGTCTGCCTTCGGCACAAGGGTATTTGAAATATTTTCAGTTTCGTTAATCTCGTATTCGTAGCCTCTTATTATGCAGGCGGGGATGCCGGCTTTTGTCTGGCCGAATACAAGAGCTGAGGCGGCGGTTAGTTCATAGGCAACCAGGTCAATTCCTCCGAACTTGGGTTTGCCGAATAAATCCGGCTCGCCGAACATCTTCGCCCTCGGCTCAATTCCGGATGAACCGACCGCAAAATCCATCGTGCCGAACGGCATCATCTCCGTATCAGCTAAAATAACGGCTATCTGCTTACCGGTTAGCTTCTGGATTTGCTATCTTATCTGTCTTGCTGCCCCGTCAGGGTCTTCCGGCAGAAGGCTGACTATGTCAGCCGGATGGTTCGAGCCGTCAATACCTGCATCGCAGGTGTGAATTCTGCCGTCCCTGCCCCTGGTTATACAGAGAGCTTTTTCGTGTTCGACATGTCCCCTAGCTCGGAAGAGCGCCGTGTAGGGAAAGAGTGTAGTTCTCGGTGGTCCCCGGAT
>CAJVYN010000061.1 GCA_913009355.1 uncultured bacterium
GAATTGATTAGTGAATAGTATATCAAATTCAGGTATAATATTCAAGAAAATTATGTCCGTAAGGATGTTTTTTGCGGCATTTTGACTTTTGGGTTGCAATCTTGGCAGAAAACCATATATTTGGTTCATAGTCTATAGTTTAGCCGTCGCCGTGCTGGCGACGCAATACGCAATACGCAATACGAGGATACGAATTATGTCCAGAGTTTGTTTCTTTACCGGTAAGCGAACCATAGCCGGCAGAAGTATCGCCCGGCGTGGTAAAGCAAAGCATCTCGGCGGTGTCGGCAAGAAAGTTACCGGCATTACCAAAAGAAAGTTTAAGCCGAATATTCAGAGGGTTCGGGCTGTTATTGACGGCAAGGTCTGCAGAGTCAAGGTCTCAGCTAAAGCCATACGTATGGGCCTTGTTCAAAAGCCGCCTAAGCGAGATTATAAACCGGCTGACTAAAGAGTAAAAGTGAATATCGAACAGGGAATGGCGAGTTTAGAAATTTGTGATTTGGTGTTCGGCATTCATTATTCACAACGGCTTATGCACTGAAATCAGCGAGGCGGGTTTTGCCTCGCTTTTTATTTAGAGGCTCTTGAGCAGGATTGAAAGATGGCGAAAAAAATCGACCAAACGCAGGTAAGAAAGGTCGCCCTGTTATCTCGTCTGGAACTGACCGAAGCCGAGGTTGCCGAATTTACAGGTCAGTTAAGTGCAATCCTCGAGTACGTTGAAAAAATGAACGAGTTGGATACCGATGACGTTCAGCCCCTGGCACATTGTCTACCAATCAGCAATTGTTTCCGTGCGGATTGCGTCAAAGAATCGCTCGGAACTGAAAAGACTCTCGGCAATGCCCCGCAGCGGGATGGCGAATTTTTCAAAGTGCCGAAAATAATCGATAGCGTATAGTTTTATGCAGGATGACTTATTGAATATGGATTGCAGGGAACTGCGGGACGGTATCGCGGCGGGGCGGATTAAAAGCATTACAGTTGCCGAAGCGGTTTTCGAGAGGATAGAACAATACGAGCCGATAGTCGGCGCCTATATCACTACGTTCAAAGAACATGCTCTGGCCAAAGCTGAAGAAATTGACGCTCAAATTACCGCTGGCAAACAGGTAGGGCAGTTAGCGGGTGTGCCGATAGCGGTAAAAGACGTTTTGTGTACCACTTTCGGTGCTACTACTTGTGCTTCGAAGATATTAGAGAATTTCCACGCCCCTTATAATGCCACGGTAATTGAAAAGCTTCTCTCCGCTGATGCGGTAATAGTTGGCAAAACGAATATGGATGAGTTTGCAATGGGTTCGAGCACGGAAAATTCCGGCTTAAAGCAGACGGTCAATCCGTGGGATACCAGCCGTGTTCCGGGCGGCAGCAGCGGAGGTTCTACTGCGGCGGTAGCAGGGCGGCTGTGTTTTGCGGCGCTTGGCTCCGATACGGGCGGCTCAATTCGTCAGCCCGCCAGTTTTTGCGGCGTCGTGGGATTGAAGCCGACTTATGGCAGGGTCTCACGGTTCGGGCTTGTCGCCTATGGTTCGAGCCTGGATCAGATCGGGCCGATAACCCGTACGGTAGCTGATTCTGCGTTGATGATGAACGTCATAGCCGGCCACGACCCCGCCGACAGCACAAGTGTTGATGAGAAGCAGGCCCCTGTCTGTGATTATCTCGAAAAACTTGATGAGCCGGTAAAGCAGCTCAAAATAGCAGTTGTTCCGCAGTTCAACGCCGGCGCCGAAAGCCAGGTACAAACGGCCATAGCAGATGCGATAGATGTGTATAAAAATCTCGGTGCCGAAATTATAGAAATAGAAATGCCTCATTTGGACTATGCCATTGCTGCTTATTATATAGTAGCTACCGCCGAGGCATCGAGCAATCTGGCCCGGTACGACGGTGTGCATTACGGCCACCGCAGCGAGAATGCAGAAGATTATATCGAGGTCTATTCCAAATCACGGGCTGAAGGGTTCGGCAAAGAAGTTAAAAGGCGAATAATGCTCGGAACTTATGCACTGTCGAGCGGCTATTACGACGCCTATTATTTGAAGGCCCTGAAGGTCAGGAGTTTAATACGCTCTGATTTCACCAAGGCCTTTGAAAACTGCGATTGTATTATGATGCCTGTCTCTCCGACGACCGCTTTTAAGATAGGCGAAAAGACCGACGACCCGCTGAAAATGTATCTTTCGGACGTTTATACGATAGCCGCTAACCTGGCCGGTGTGCCGGCTGTTAGTATCCCTTGTGGATTCGATGAGAACAATCTTCCGATTGGCCTGCAGATACTCGCTCCTGCGTTTGGCGAAGATAGATTGCTGCGGATAGCGAGAATGTACGAGGCCCGGACGGATTGGCACAAGAAAAAACCGGCGATTGTTTAGTGAGTTAAAGAAATGAGTAACTTCCCGTACAAGGTCGTAGTTGGCTTAGAGATTCATGTACAGCTTTGTACTAAGACAAAGATGTTCTGTGGCTGTGCGGTGGAGTTTGGCCAGCCCCCTAACAGCAGGGTTTGTCCGGTCTGCCTCGGTATGCCCGGTGTTCTGCCGGTGATGAACAAGCAGGCATTTGAACATTCCGTTCTGGTAGCCCTGGCTCTTAACTGCAAAATAGCAGAGTTTACGAAGTGGGATAGAAAGAGCTATTACTATCCTGATTTGCCTAAGAATTATCAGATAAGCCAGTACGATTTGCCGCTCGGCGCCAACGGCTTCATTGAAATACCGCTTGATGGCGGCCGGACGAAAAGGATTGGAATAACAAGGGTTCACCTTGAAGAAGATGCGGGCAAGAATCTGCACACGGCAGGTAATTTTTCACAGGTCGATTTGAACCGGGCGGGTACGCCTTTGTTAGAGATTGTTACCGAGCCGGATATGAGCAGTGCCGCTGAGGTGCGGGCGCTGGCTGTGGAATTGCAGCGAATGGTTAGATTCCTGGGCGTTTCTGTTGCCGATATGCAGAAAGGCCACATGCGTTTTGAGCCGAATATCAACCTGGTTATTACTAAAGACGGCTCCGAATACAAAACGCCCATAGCTGAAATCAAAAATCTCAACAGCTTCCGCGCACTGGAAAGAAGTGTGGCTGTAGAGGAGCAAAGACAGCTTGACGAGTTTTTAGAAACCGGCCGCGTAATGGGGATGGGCAATAAAACAACACGTGGATGGGATGATGCTGAGCAGACAACCGTTCTGCTGAGAGAAAAGGAGGAAGCCCACGATTACAGGTATTTTCCGGAACCCGACCTCGTACCGGTCGAAATGAATGAGCGGTGGCTTAACGACATCAAGGCAGGTCTTTGCGAACTGCCCATAAAAAAGCAAATGCGTTATGTTAATGAATACAATTTGAGTGACTACGATGCAGGCGTTTTAACAGCCGAGCGTTCGACAGCCGAGTTTTTCGTACAGGTTGTTGACGCCGGCGGTGAGCCCAAACGTGTTTGCAATTTACTCACGCAGGCTGGCCTGAAATTGGCTAATGAAAAAGTTTGCAGCGTTGCAGAGCTGGGTATCACAGCCGGCAATCTTGCTGAACTGGCAAAAATGATTGAGGCCGGCACGGTCAGCGCTTCTGCAGGGAATACGATAATGCAGGAAATGGTTAAAAGCGGCGCCGCCCCGGAAACTATAGCCGAAGAACTTAACTTGATGCAGAAGAGCGATACCGGGGAACTGGAGACAATAGTTGACGAAATCATCGCCGCCAATCCCAAAGCGGTTGATGACGTCAAAAGTGGCGGCAAAAAATGCAAAAAAGCCCACGGTTTTCTACTTGGCCAGGTTATGCAAAAGACAAAAGGCCAGGCAAATCCCCAAATCGTATCCCAAATCCTCGCCGAGAAGCTGAACTGATTTGGGTTCTTTAGCAAATAGTTACTGCAGCCTCCGGCCGGCTGAATCAGGGGCTATTTGTTAAAGACCTTACTTTCTGTTCCTGCGATTAATCTTTTTATATTTTCGCTATGGCGCACAATCACCATTACGGGTATCGCAATCGCAGCGGTAAGTAACGGCCATAGATTAGCGAAATCCCAGCCCGGTGTCAGCGCTATCGCTAAAACCAGGAGAACGGGAAAAGCGACCGAAGCGACGATTGAAGCCAGCGAGATATACCGCCATACCAAAACAACCACCGCCCATATTACAAAGCTGAACACCGAGCAAATCGTATAATAAGGCCAAAGCCCCAGCGCTACGCCGAAACTGGTTGCAACGCCTTTGCCGCCTCTGAATTTTATGTATATCGGGAAGATATGGCCTAATACCGCCGCACAACCAACAGCCAGCCAGAGTGATAGTTGCGCCGTCGTTGTGGGCTGTATTATAAAAAAGGTTGCCGCCATCGGCGCTAAACCTTTTGCCGTGTCAAGGCCGAAACAGAAATAAGCCCATTTTCTACCCAGCGCCCGCGAGAGATTTGTCGCACCGATATTACCTGAGCCGATGCTGCGCAAATCTTTACCGTAAGCTCTGGCAATAATCAGCCCAAAAGGGATTGAGCCGAGTAAATACGCACCGATAATCAAAATCACATAGTTCATAGTTCGTGGTTCGTATATCGTATCTTGAGATACGCTTTGTTAGAGGTTGTTATAGACGGATATTAACTGTTTAGCGACTCGGCTGATAGAGATTTTTTCTTCAAGATTATCTGCGATAATTGCTTCCGATGCTTTTCGGATATTGTCTGTATTTGTAAAATAGCTGATAGCCTCAGCTAATGCAGGTGTATTTTCGGTGCAATCGATTATTTTGCCGTGCCGATTATTAACAAATAAATCAGTTGCACCGTTGAATTTCGTAGTTATCACGGGCTTATCGGCTGCTATTGCCTCGAGAATATACCTGCTGGAAGGGTCATAGAAAGTCGGCAGAACAGCCGCATCGATTATTGACAGAGCATTTTGAATGTGCCTGACAGCTCCTAAGAAGACGATTTTCCTGTGGACATTAAGTTTTTTTGCGAGCCGACGGTATTTGTGCGTTTTACCGTTACCAGCCACTATTAAGTAGGCCTGCCGACTCGTCTTGCGGCGCGATGCCAACTGCATTGCTTTTATCAAAACAGCCAATCCCTTTAATCTGAAATTGTTCGCTGTAAACAGGAAGAGTACCGGTTCGTCCGCTTCTTTAAGCCCCAGTTGAGCCAGTATTTGTGCCCGGAGTTTGTCGGCCCTGCCGGTATCGATTCGTTTATTTATTTTTATGCCGTTAGGTATAATCATCAGCCGCCTGTCGTCAAGGCCGTAGTGTTGTTTGAACTGCTCAGCGACGTACTCCGAAAGTGCGGCCACTATCGGCCCGTCCGGATTTTTGCACAGCTTTCTTTCTGCCCGCAAGAGTATCGTTCTGCGGAAGTTGGCAAAAGCCGTCATTCTTTTGTAGGATGCTATGAGTTTATTCTGATAACTGGCGGCGTTCCGAAGAATGGATTCAGCGAAGCTGCCCCCGCGGGGCTGATAGACGTCGGCAAAGTCGAAAGGTAAAACGCTATGGATTAGACAGTAGCGATTTTCTGCCAGATGTTCTCTTAATGCCTTTGCGAAGGTAAAGTAACAGGTTCGTTTACCCTGCTGTTCCTGACATAGAATATGGATGTTTTTAGCATTTGTCTGGCCTTTTGCGGCCAGTATATCCACCTCAAGACCGTGTGCTGATAGAGCAGTTGCCAGTTCAAAAACCGAGCGTTCCGCCCCCCCAAGGGCGATATTTGCCCGCTCTATTATAATAGCGATTTTCTTCTTCATCTATAAAAAAGTGTAAAAAGATTAATCGCTGAGAACGCCGAGGACGCAGAGAAAAAAATTAAAAACCAAAAATGACACAGCGATTTTGTATTCTGCAGCATAGCTTTGGTTTTTGTATTTCTCTGCGATTTCTGCGGTCTCTGCGGTAAGAGAAAAACGAAAAGATTATAACCGAATATGGTCAGCTTGCAAAGGGAACAGGCCTGCCGTGTTTTATATCGTGTTTAGCCATTCGCTTTGCCTTTCTTTTTACTTTGCGGATAAAGCCCTTATCTTTCCTGCTCAGCTTATTGTGGCCGGCGTAACCAAGATAAAAACGCAGCCTGTCCGTTTTTGAAAAATATCGGCCTGGGGCCGAGTAATAAACCTGCGTAATATCTTTTATCCGAAACCGTTCGGTAAATACGGTCGGCTTAAAAACCCGCGACAGGTCTATCAGATAAAATTTACCGCTGTTACTATAGAATATATGTGAAAAGTAAAGGTCACGATGACAGTAGTTCGTCTGGTGAAATTTTTTCACAAAGGCTGCTGACCGGGCGATAAAATTTCTTCGCAGTTTCAAATTTTCAATTGTAGGCGGTGCGTTGAAACAATCGGGCAATTTTCGTTCCAGGGATTCAGCGCATGGAATTTTTTCAGTTATACTAAAGCTCTTTCTCTCGAAAAGGATACCCCACTGCTGGCCGTAGGAAATGGTTTTTGGGGTGTTTATACCCGCAGCGGCCAGCTTCTCTGTCGGCTCGAAATCAAAGAAACCTAAACTTGCCCGCTTACGATGACACAGCCAATTTTTAAGCTGGGTAAAGATTGGCGGTGAGTCATAGCGTTTTAAGAACAATGTAGCCGGCGGCGAATTTATTTCAAATTGCAGGCGGCTGCGATGTCTTGAAAGATTATTTTTAACCAGGTTTTTACCTGTGTTAAAAGAAAAAACAGCGTCGATGGAAGTTAAAGCTGTTTCGTCAAACGCCGTTTTGTAATCAGCGTCGATAAAGAACGACTTTGAAATTTCTATAAGTTCTTGTTTGACTCTGGATGCGCAGGTGCTTCGATTATTTTCGAGTAATTTTTCAGCTGCATTACAGACCATTTCCATAGTAATTGCCTGCATACATAAGTGTTCTTTTTTCTTGCATACTGGCTTTCCGCAGGGAGCGCAAGGGGCGCCGCCGACTATTTGAATTTCGTTTTCATATCCGGTATTTGTCCATGCCGGATTATTTGGTCCGAACAGACTGATAACCTTGCGCCGCAGGGCGATGGCTATATGTCGTGGCCCTGTATCGTTGGTTATTACCAAATCCGCGATGGAAAAAAGCGATTTCAATTCACCGAGACTTATAGGCCTTTCTGCTAAGTTAGTAAGTTTGTGCTTACTTGAATCGCAAATTTGCCTGGCAATTTGCTTTTCAGCCGGTGTCGGTGCTACGGAAACAACAACCGTTGCGTTGTAGTTGGTAATCAGCCGGTCTGCTGTTTGCGCAAACCTGACGCTGGGCCAGCACTTGCTGGGTCCGAATGCTCCGCCCGGAACAATAATAATAATCGGTCCTTCTGATTTGGTAGCTTCCGGCAGTTTGGCTTTTAGTTTTTCTCGGGTTTCCGTGTCGATAAGCAGTTCGAGATTTCTATCAGTCGCATCAGCGTCAAGCCGGGATGCAATTGCAAGATAGTAGTCAATCATAGAAATGGGCTTGAACCTGGCGTTGGGTAGTTTAGGTGGGCGAAGTTTATCGGTGAGCAAAAACCCCCGGCACTCACGGGCATAGCCGATTCGTAATGGTATCCCTGCTAAAAAAGTTGCCAGGGCGGAAGCAAAGGAATTTTTGAAAAGGATTGCATGTGTGAAGTTACAGTCCTTGAGCATTTTTGCAACGGCAAACGGATTTTCGTTTTGCTGTTCCAGCCAAATATCGTTAAAGCTGCTGGGCGATAGAACCTGGCGAACTATGGGCTTGGCAAAGAATGATATTTTGCAGGATTTGAAATGCTGCCGTATAGCTCGCAGAGCCGGCGTGCAAAGAACGGCATCGCCAATAGGAGAAGGAAGCCAGACTAAAATCTCGTATCTCGCATCTCGCATCCGGTTTTACTGCTTTCGTTCCTGCATTATGTAGAAGGTCAGGGCCATCATCTGTAGAACCATAGCGAACCCAAGCGAAATTAGAACTGAACTGTCCTGCCTGTCCGGGCTCATCAGAAACCATATAGTTATCAGCAGACAGAACAGAACAATAACTTGCACAACCCCAGCCATCAGTCTCATTATGGAAAATTCACCGAACATCTCATCCCGCCGCGTACTTTTTAGCTGTTCCAGAATACCTCTGAGCAAATGTTCACACGACTCAAGACTCTGGTCTTGGTCCTTCGGTTTTTGGCCTTTACTCTTTGGTTCCTGGCTTTCAGTCTTTATCGGCTGGGTTTGGGCTGCACCGCTCTGCTGTTGGCCCTTGGCTGGATGTTTGTCGGATGAGTCGGATGAATGGTGATGTTTTTTTATGATATTCACCGCCTCCTTTATGTTTACAGCTCTATGGTCTGGACTTGGTTTACCCTGTTCGGGCTGTGGAGAGTGATTTATTAATATAGTTTTGCAGCCGGCACGCAGGCCGGCTTCAACGTCACAATTGCTGTTACCAATCATCCAGGATTGGCCCAGGTCGATATCCATTTCCTTGGCGGCGGTCAGCAGCATTCCAGGATTTGGCTTTCTTGAGTTACTTTCTTTACGGTATTTCGGGATAACTGCGTCGGGATGATAGGGACAATAGTAAATCCGGTCCAGACATGCCCCGTTTTCGGCTAATAGTTGTTTTAATCGGTTATGAATTTGTTCAAGAACTTCTTCGCTGACAATTCCACGTGCCACAGCCGATTGATTGGAGACGACAATCAGCTTATATCCCATAGCGGCAAATTCGCCAAGTGCCTTCGCCGCACCATCTACCAGCTTTACCTGGTCGGGATGATTGATATAGCCGTGGTCTTCAATTAAAGTGCTGTCACGATCTAAGAATATTGTTTTATCAGACATATTTTCCACTTCTATGAACTATGAACTCATAGCTGCGAACTATTCCAACGACCGAATCTTATTGATTGTTGCTGTCGAGCTTTTGCCTTCGACCAGCGGCGCAAGAACAACCTTTCCGCCATAAGCTTCGACAATCTCCCTGCCGACGACACCCTTGTGTTCCCAGTCCATGCCCTTTACCAATACGTCTGGCTTAACTTTTTTGATTAAGTTAATCGGGTCCAGCTCGTCGAAAATCGTAATGTAATCGACCGTTCCAAATGCGGCAAGTACCGCAGCCCTGTCGTGCTGGTTGTTAATTGGTCGCTCTGGCCCCTTGATGGCTTTTACTGAGCCGTCGCTGTTTAGTCCGACAACGAGTATATCGCCCTGCGATTTGCAGAATTTCAGGAACTCGATATGTCCTCTGTGCACCACATCGAAACAGCCGTTGGTAAAGCATATACTTTTTCCTTGTTTGCGATGCCGGGTAATATTCTCGGCCAAAGAGTCAATTGTCAGCAGCTTTTCGTCCATTTTAAGCCCTTTTGCACTTTTTCCTTCTTGCTTTATCAGTTTCCTGTGATTTTACCTGCTAACGCATCTTCAATCAACCGTGTTATTTTATCTTCTCCATCTGTAAATTTCAACTCGACCGCTAGATACGCCAAAGGCATCTGCTGAGAATTGAGAGTTGAGAATTGAGAATCAAGAATTATTTTGGTTCGGTCTTTTTCTGTTGTCAGTATCAAGTCTGTTTTCAAGCGTTCAGCCTGCTGCGAAATTTGAGCAATATCATTAGCCGTATAGTTATAATGGTCGTTATAGATTTTCGAGCCGACTATTTCAGCTCCAAGTCCTTTGATTGTATTTAAGAAGGCCTCCGGATTACCTATACCGCAAAAGGCGAGCACTTTTTTATCCTGCAGTTCTTCAAGACCGATTTGCCTGTTGTCTAAGGATTTTGCACAGACAGGTGCGTGTATTGCTCTTGCAATTATCATATCCGGGTTGATTGATTGCAGTTTCTTTTCAATTTGACTTAGCTCAGCTTCGCCCGTTTGGTCGCATCTGGTAATCACAACAACGTCAGCTCGCTTCAGTGCATCTATCGGCTCTCTCAGCAGTCCTGCCGGCAGCATTTTACCGTATCCGAAAGGAGATGTGCTGTCAATTGTCACGATGTCCAGGTCTCTGCCTAATCGGCGATGCTGAAACCCATCGTCCATAACCAACACCTTTGCACCGAATTTGCTCACCGCCTCAGCGGCGGCTGCAACACGGTCCGGATTTACAATTACTTTTGCGTCCGGGCAGCTCTCAGCCAGAATCGCCGGCTCATCTATCGTATTGCGTATTGCGTATCGCGTATCGCGTATTTTTTTCGCACGACGCATCACGCACGACGCACGACGAGTTTTATAGCCACGGGTAAGTATCGCACATCCATAGTTTTTAGTTATTTTGTTGCACAGCCAGATTACCAGCGGCGTTTTGCCTGTCCCGCCTGCTGTTATATTTCCGACGCTGAAAACTATCGCATTGGCACGATGTATTTTCAGCCATCCTTTGGAATATAAAAAATTGCGCAGCCGGATAACTGTTGAGTAACCTCCCGCAGCAGCCCCTAAGAAAGAACGCAAGAGCGATGCACTCAAGCTGTTACTTTGCCCTGAAATCAATTTGCGATAGTCTTCTTGGTTCACCCCTATATAGTATATCCTCACTACTATTTAGTAAACAGGTTATTCATTTAACGCTTTTTGTCATTCCGAGCGCAGTCGAGGAATCTATTAAAATTACTTTCGCGAAGCGCTTCCTTATCATTTAGCCCCCTGCATTGCAGGGGGTTTTTCTTGGGGTTTTTATTCGTTTACCCTCCGCAGGGGGTTTATTCCGGGGGTTATATTTTTCACCGTCGCCGGCACGGCGGCGCAATACTCACTTCGTAATTCGAAATTCCTTATTCGATATTGGATATTCTGTTTTACCCACCCCTGTGCTGGGGGGAGTATTTCGGGGGGGCGTTATATTTACCCCCGTCCATTTTCCCCTTTACTCTCCAACAACTGTTCTGCATAATACCTCTTATGAGAAAATCCCTTGCACATCTGCCCAGACACGCCGAACTCGAACACCTCGCCAAACGAGTGAAGCTGAGCTAAGTCAAATCGAAAAAAAGCTGTGAGGAAAAGATGCAATTATTCATATAGCCACAGAGGACACAGAGAACGTTTATTTTAATGATGCAAAATCGAATAAATTTGATGGGAGCTATAGAATATGAGTAATGAATCCAACGAAGCAGTTTTGGTCGAGCAGTTGAGGCAAGAATTCGACCAACGTATGCGAGTTACTGAAGAGAAGTGGCATCGAGAAATGGATGAATGGAGGGCAAAATTCGAGGCAGAGCGAGATAAGGCCAAGGCTGAAAATGCGATACAATTAGAAATGACAAAAGCAACCTGCGTTGCCGGACAAGGGGCACTTAAAACAACGATCATCATGAATGGTGGGGCTTCAGTTGCCTTACTGGCATTTATTGGCAATACTTGGATACATAAAAGGGATGGTGTTGCTATGCTCAGTATCGCCTTGTTTTTATTTGCAGTCGGAGTTTTGAGCGGCTGTGCAGCAACCGGAGTAACCTATCTTGCACAATCCATCGCTACAGAAGAGCATAAGGATCAATTTAAGGTTAGAAATAATTGGGCTATTGTACTTTGGATAACATCTTGCGGTTTCTTTCTTGCAGGATTAGTGTTTGCCTGCATAATTTTTATGATGCATACACTTGGTTAACATGCGAATAGTATGTGCACAGGGTGAGTAATGATGTGCCGATATTGAGTTTTGATATGATCTATAAGCTGTGAGGAATTGAGGGCTTCA
>CAJVYN010000062.1 GCA_913009355.1 uncultured bacterium
TTGAATGGTCCTGGGCGGTATGGATTACCGTGCCGGCAGCGATTTTCTCTATTGTTTTCAGCAGCAGCGGCGCCGCTATTTGAGCTAATCTATCGTGGAGTTGGCCGGCTGTCTCGTCGGTTGCGATACCGGTTTTTGCCTGAGCCAGGACATCGCCGGCGTCCATTTTTTCAGCCAGCGTGATTATACTGATACCGGTTTGGGTTTCGCCGTTGATTATCGCCCAGTTTATTGGCGCAGCGCCGCGATATTTCGGAAGTAGCGAAGCGTGGACGTTTATAGCGCCTTTGGGCGGCAGATTTATTAGTTGATTGCCGACTTTCTGGCCGAATGCAATTACGACAATAAGTTGCGGCTGGTAAGCGGCAATCCTGTCTATTGTCTCCGGTGCGTTTACGTTGTCTGTTTCGATAAAGGGTATCGAATGGTTCTTTGCCCAGATGGCCACCGGTGTCGGCTTGTCTTTTCTGCCCCTGCCCGCCGGATGTGGGGGAGCAGTTACGATAAACGTCAGACCGTAGCTTGAGTTAGCTAATGCCTTCAGGCATTCGATACCGAATTCACCGCTGCCGAGATAAACTATTTTCATAAAAATTTAACCGCCTTCGGCGGAATTTTTAGACAGGATTACAGGATTGATAGACAGAATTATTTCTTTTTGAATTTATCTTCTTTATCCTGTTATCCTGTCTCTTCTGTCAAAAAATACAAATTCCTATGCAATTCAATTATCAGTCCCACTTGTGTTTCCGGACAGAAGCCAGAATCATCTCAGCACATTCCATCGCCGCCAGGCCCTCTTCGGCGCTGACCTCAGGCGCCAGCGTCCTGTCCGTAACAGCTTTGAGAAAGGCCTCCTGCTCAAGACGCAAAGGCTCCCTGTCATCTATAACAAGCTGCTCGATGTGAAGCAGGTCCGGCCAATTGACCGTTAAGAGGTTGAAATCTCCTGCGATTTGCTTTTCTTTGATCCAGTTAACAACGTTAATATTCGGGTCGGTTTTGATAACAATGCCGCTCTTTTTAAGATAATCCATACTCAGGTATGCCTGACGGCTGAATACCCGCACCTTCCTTTCGGTTTTAAGAGCCAGCCGTGATGCGGTGATATTGGCGATACAGCCGTTGGCAAAAACAATCCTGGCGTTACAGATGTCCTCTTTATCTCCAATGACACTGACCCCGACTGCATCTACCCGTCTTATCGAACTGGCCGCCAAAGACAGGATAATATCTATGTCGTGAATCATCACGTCCAGCACAACGCCGATATCGGTCGAGCGGAACGGATAGGGGCTGATGCGGTTGGCCTCGATAAACTTCGGCTCGATATCAAGCCGTTTCATCGCCTGAACAACAGGATTGCAGCGCTCGGAATGACCCACCGCTACGACTGTATTATTCTCTTTGGCACGGGCTACAATCTCTCTGCCTTCTTTAACATCGGCCGCCAGGGGCTTTTCAATCATCACCGCAATACCGTTTTCGATGAAGAGCTTCGCCAGCTGCCGATGCGTTACCGTCGGAGTCGCTATCGTTACCGCATCAACTTTACCTAATATATCCGCACAATCAGTAAAGGCGCAACAGCCATACTGGTTAGCGAGGCGCTCTGCTTTTTCAGCGCTTATATCGACCACGGCGGTAAAATCGCTTTGCGGCAGCCGGTCATAGACCTTTGCGTGAATCGCCCCCATTTTGCCTGCACCCACAACTGCGGTACGTATTTTCGTGTTTCGCATCTGGTTACCGATACCCCGCTTTCCGTTCCAAGAGACATACTCTTTTAATGTCTGAATTTCTCGAGGTATCTGCCAAACCGCTGTTCGCTGCTTTGCATTATCGCTCTGAGCATGGCCTGAACATTCTCATCAAGTCCGTTCTCGGCAGCCAATGCCTTTGCCCTTTCCAGCAGAGGGCTGCCATCCTGGCGATAGAGATTTTTATACGCTTCAAATATTTTGTCCTGCTGCTCTTCGCTCAGGCCGGCTCGCTTCATACCTCGCTTATTAACACCCCTGACTCTTGGCGGATAATGGCCGCTGACAACAAGAAACGGCGGAACATCATGGTTAATCCCGGCCATTCCAGCCGCATAGCACCACTTGCCAATGGTACAGAATTGCTGTACAGCGACCAGGCCGCTGAGCCAGACGCCGGTCTCAATTTTACAATGACCGCTTAGCTGAACATAGTTACTCATAACTATGCTGTCTTCAAGTACACAGTCGTGGCCGACATGAGCGCCTATCATAAGCAAATTATCATTGCCCACTTTCGTCAGTTCGCCAGGATACATACTCGGATGAATCGTCACCTGCTCACGAATGGTGTTGTTATCGCCGATTGACAGTCCCCCTATCTCGGTTTGCGAATTTGAACCCAGTATCTGCGGCCTGCCGCCAATCACGCAATTGGCAAAAAACTGGTTGTTCACGCCTATCTTAACATCCTTGCCAATCACCACATTGGCGCAAAGTTCGGTGCCGGCGCCGATTGAGACCCCGCTCTCAACGACACAATTAGGCCCAATACTCACAGTCTCAGCCAACTGAGTTTTCTTCGCAACTACTGCACTGGGATGTATCTGACTCATAATCCGTATCTCGTTTCACATTTCACGTTTTTATAATTTTTCATCGTCCACAAGCATAAATTTAATTTGGGCCTGAGCAACTATCGTCTCGCCAACCATCGCTTTGCACCGACAATGTGCGGTCCTTTTCCTCAGTTTGACCGTCTCAGCGATAAGGATAAGCTGATCGCCCGGGACAACGGCTTTACGCAATTTTACACTATCCATACCTAAAAGCACAGCCAGCTTGCCGGTATGTTCCAGTTTCTGTGCGAACAATAAGCCGGATACCTGTGCCATCGCTTCCACAATAAGAACGCCGGGCATAATAGGCGTACCCGGGAAATGGCCCTGGAAAAAATGCTCATTGAAGCTCACATTTTTTATCCCTTTTATTCGCGTATCGCCTTCGATTTCGACCACCTTGTCCACTAATAAAAATGGGTATCTATGCGGCAGAATCCTGGAAATCTGCCGAATATCCAAAAGTGCGTCAGTTCCGAAGGTTTGCATACGTTCGGCCTTCAGGGCCGCTTCATATAATTTCCTTACAAGCTGCTGATTCAACGAGTGGCCGCTCCTGTAGGCCACTACTCTTCCTTTAATAGCTCGACCGACCAACGCAAGATCGCCAATCAAATCGACTATCTTATGCCTGGCACACTCGTTGGGAAATCTGAAATTGTTCTTAATAGGGCCGTCTGAGTTAATAACCAAAATATCACGAGGACGCAGATGGGTTCCCATACCACGAGCCTGAAACTGCTTAGCTTCGGCTTCAAGCAAAAAAGTCCGGGCCGACGCCAGGTGCTTCTCAAAACCATCCGGCGTTACCTGACAGCTGAAAATCTGCCTGCCAATACCCGTATGGCCGCCATAATCCAGTTCATAGGTAATATTTAATCCATCACCGGCGTATGGCAGGGCATATATCGATGCATCGTGCGTGGCAATACTAACCGGCTCACTAATAACAAACTCTTTGCGCTTCTCGGCCTGCTCAAGAAGTCCGGTGCGTTTGAGGACCTTGAAATACTCGGCACTGCTGCAGTCCGGGGCCGGCAACTCAGGCCCGGCAATCTCTATAATCAGATTGTCAATCTCCAGTGCGTTGACCGCAGCCAAACAATGCTCAACTGTTTCTATACTGACAGAGCCTTTTTTTAGCGTTGTGCGTCGGCTTCGCTCGGCAACATTGGCGGCAACAGCACTAATTCGCACCGGCTCAGGGACATCTGTCCGTACAAAAACTATCCCGGAATCAGCAGGGCCGGGGCGAAAAATAACGTTCGCATCTTTGCCTCCAAACAAACCTTTGCCGGCAATCCTGGCTTCACTTTTTATCGTCTTTTGCAGCTTCAAGTCCTTTTATCCTCGTACGGAGTTCGCGTAACTGCTCAGCCAGCTTCGGCAAACGTCTCGTCAAACCAATTACCCGTAACGCCTCAGTTTTATCAGTCGCCGGCGTGCCAAATAGTCGCTGCCCGGCTGCCACATCGTGGAAAACAGCGGACTGAGCGCCAATCATTACACCATCTCCTATTTCTATATTATCCGTCAAACCCGCCTGCCCGGCTAAGACAACATCGTCGCCCACCCTGCAGCTGCCGGCAATACCGACCTGCCCGGCTATCAGACAATTCCTGCCGATTATCACATTATGAGCGATTTGCACAAGGTTATCTATCTTTGTCCCGGCTCCGATTATGGTTTCTCCGAACTTGGCCCTGTCAATGCAGCAGTTCGCTCCTATCTCGACAAAGTCTTCAATCACAACACCGCCGTTATGCGGGATGAGTCTATGGCTGCCCTCAATAAGGGCATAACCAAAACCGGTTGAACCGATAGTGGTGTTAGCCTGAACGAGAACGTTGTCGCCTAAACGACAGTTGTGATAAACAACAACGTTGCTGTCGAGACGACAATTTTTACCGACCTTTGAATTTTCGCCTATTTTGCATCCGCCGGCAATTATAGTATTTTCACCGATTTCAACCGTGTCGTCAATTACTACGCCCGGCCCGACAGAGGCGCTTTTGGCGATTTTTACGTCCCTGCCTATTTTCGCCGTTGGGTCAATCCCTTCAGTTAAGGACTTCAATTCGGGCGCAAAAACATTCAATACTTCTATCAGGGCAGCATTAACATTTCTAACAATCAATTGCGGCTTGGCCAAGCCCTCGATACGCCCGGCAACGATAACCGCTCCCGCACGTGATTTTTCAAGTCCCTGTATATGTCTGTCGTTTGCAATAAAAGTAATTGTGCTCTCATCAGCCACGCCCACCGGACCCACAGCGTTAATATCCACGGAGCTGTCGCCGATTAACTCAGCACCGATATGCTCAGCTAATTGTGCAACCGTCAATCTCATAGCAAATCAAATATTAAAAAATAAACATCAAAATTGCGTAGTACGCCATAGCATTTGATTTTGTAAGTTGAGATTGCTTCGCTGCGCTCGCAATGACAGAGGGCCAAAAGCAATGGTATTTACAAAAACGATTGTTACGGCGTAGTAGTGATTTTTTATTTTTCTTCATCCACCCGTGCCATTACCTCATCGGTAATATCCAGACAGCCGCCGCTATACAACACCTTATTAGTGTCGATAGTCCGCATAAGCTCGTTAGCGCTTTGCGCAGGAAACTCGGTGTCACTTTTTTCAAATACCATTTCCAGGCCCTTCAGCTTGGCCACCTCGCTGGTTTTCTGCAGAATCGCTTTATAAAGCCCCTCTATCCATTGCTGGTCTTTTAACGATATCTGCTGCTTACGGAACTCCTGGGCGGCCTGCAGGCTGGCCTGCTTTTCGAATATCTCTTTCACCCGTGCCATGTAATCACTGGTGCCTACCTTCAATGTTTTCAGTCCCGCCTTGTCAGCTTCTATCTCCGCCCTGAGCTTATCCGATTCTGCAATAAATTTGTTCTGTTCAGCGATAGCTTCTTCTCTGTACTTTGCACTTCTTTTGCAATTCTGCAGGATATTCTGAACACTGACAACGCCAATCTTAAATCGTCGCTCGTCGCTCGTCGCTCGTCGCTCGTTTCCTTGAACTTTCGACTCAGCCCGGCTGTAGTCGTACGCAAAAGCCAGAACAATTGCACTCAACAAACAACTTAAAATAATTGTTTTAATCTTCATAATAAGTAACCCTTTCCATGTTCATTGTTCATAGTGAATTAATCATTTATCATTAATCATTTATCATTTAAAACAGTCGTCCCACAGAGAAGCTGAACACCTGTGTTTCGTCGCCCTCATCTTTCATAACCGGCGCAGCCAACTCAAACCTCATCGGTACAGGTCCGAACCACTGAGGCAAGAGTATTTGTATTCCTGTTCCCACCGCAACACGGTAATTGCCCGAATCAATCGTCCCGCTGTCAACGAACAACAATATCGCAAAGCTCTCGCTGGCAAAAGGCACAATCAGCTCGGCATTGGCCAGAAATATCCAATCGCTGCCTATGGGGTCTTTGCGTTCCGGGTTGGCAACATTTGTCTGCAGTCCCCTGGTGCTTACGCCCCAATAATCAAAGCCCCTGATACTGCCCTGGCCTCCGGCATAAAACTTTTCAAAAGGCGGCGCATCACCTATCACAGTGGCTGCATGCAGTTTCGTGCCTAAAATAGTTTTTCGCTCAGCCAAATCCTCATGAAGCGTTTTGTACCATCTGTAAGTTCCCCTCAATACCCCAAAGGTATAATCACCGCCGACCTGTTCATAGCTGGCGTTAAAACTATAGCCGGCGCCAGGATTAAATTTGTCATCTGTAATGTCTCTTCCGGTGCCGAGCCTGACTCCCACAAGAGCATTACCGCCTTTAACATCCCTGATTTCTTTGGGGGCATCGAATTCTATGTCACCGACATCGACATTTTCGGCCCTGAAGCCGATACTCTTGCGCCAACGGTTTTTATAACGCTTCTCAAACCCGACGTATCCTTTTGCCCGGTTTTCATTGTAGCTTTCCCGCCACCTCTCGTAGCTTGAGACGGCTACATTGAGAGATACCGGTTTGTTCTTCAGGTACGGCTCGGTGAAGCTGACCGAGTATTGACTGACTACCGTTCCCGGCTGCAGCGATATTCTCAAACTCTGTCCTGCGCCCCTGAACGCCCGGCCGGTTATAAACTCCCTGAAGCTCTTCGGATAATCACTGATATCAAAATTCCTCTGCTCATAAACAAACTGGCCTATAACGCCGCTATCACTGGCCACGCCGGCACCAACCATCACCGAACCGGTCTGGCCCTCGGTAATACTTACCTGTACATCCTTCTGGTTAGGCATCTGTCCACTGGGAGTAATTCTTGCCGACTCGGCATAGGTAGTTCTGCGTATCAATTTCTCCAGGTAACCACTGCCGGCGGCGTCTCCACGGGCAATATCGGCGTTGTACCATCGACCCGGCTGGAAATCATATTCATCCAATATCCGCCGGATAACTTTATCCTGAGTTTCTTTGTTGCCGGTTATGTTAATCCGGCCGATTCGAAAACGCTGCCCCTCAGCCACTTCAAATTCAACGTTCACACTGGTTTCTGAAACAAACTTGATGTTCCGTCCGACTCCGGCTTCGATAAAGCCATTTTCACGGTAAAGCTTAAGCAGCCTCTTGACATCTGAGACGGCCTTTTGCTCACTATAGACCTGCCCGGCTTTTAATTTCAACTCTCGCCCAAGCGTTTCTTCATCGAAGTGCTTATTGCCTGCAAAAACGATTTTCTCAACGGTAAAGCATCGGCCCTCATCGATTACGAATGTAAGCTCAACCCGCCGTCTGTCCGGACTGAATTGGCGGTTTGCCGTTATGGCGGCATCGAGAAAACCTCTTTTCTGATAGACATTCTGCAGCTTTACCACATCCCTGGCAACGTCCTTCTCAACGTAGTACCTTGAGAAGAGAAGGAATTTCTTTTTCTTAATCTTTACAGCCCTTTTAAGTACCCCGGTCTTTATAGCGCTATTGCCGCTGTCCACGGGACTGCTTACGGAAAACTTCACCGATTTAATTTTGACCCTCGGGCCTTCGTCAATCGTATAAATCAATTTGCCCCTGGGCAACTGCTCGCTGTCCAGTCTCACCTGAACAAAGGCAAAGCCCTTCTTAAGATAAAATTCAATCAGCGTTTTCGCAGCCGACTCAACGGAAATTGTATCGAGGTAGTCGGCTATTCTAATGCCCAGCTTTTTACGGAGAGTTTTGGTTTTATACTTACGGTTACCGACAAAAACTATTGACCTGACGATATTTCTTTCGACAACGACAAACGTCAATTGGATTTTGTTTTCAACGATGGCGGTATTATAATAACTATATTCGACACCGCTAAGCTCAGCTATGCGTTTGGCATCCTCAGCGGCCGTAGTCGGGTCAAACAACTGTCCTACTCTGCTGTGTACTTTGGATAAAATCCGGATACTGCTGATGCTGCGATTGCCCGCTGTCTCAATGCTGCCTATTTCCAAATGATTATTGATAATTGATAATTGATTATTGAAAGAGAAAGCGGAATTTGGAAGTAATAGCAAACAGTAAATAGCAAACAGCAAATGGCAGATGTTTTTCATTTGTGCCTTTTTTAATTGATTATTGAAAAAGATACGACAAATAATCAGTCATCATTTATCATTTTTATTGAGGCCAATTCTAAAATGGCGCCGCCTCTGTTACATGAGAGGCGTTTTCAAACCGCGTAAATTTCTCCCTGAATACCAGCTTAACACTGCCTGTCGGGCCGTTGCGCTGCTTGGCTATTATCACTTCCGCAGCGTTATTATCCTGGTAATCATCTTCGCCGCGGTGGTAGTAATCTTCACGGTGCAGCAGCATTACCACATCAGCGTCCTGCTCGATACTGCCGGACTCCCGCAAATCGCTCATTCTCGGCCGATGCCCCTCCCTGCCCTCCGGAGACCGATTCAACTGGCTCAGAACAACAACAGGGATATTCAACTCCCTCGCTAAGGCCTTGATATACCTTGAAATTGACGTTATTTCCTGCTGACGCGACTCAATCCTGCCCGTACCCAAATTCATCAACTGCAAATAATCTACTATACACAATCGTATATTATATTGGCTTGTCAGTCTTCTGGCCTTGGCACGAAGCTCCAACGGCGTCAGCGACGCTGTGTCGTCGATATAAATCGGAGCCGCTGCCAATGCTCCGCAGCCGGCAACCAGCTTCTGATAATGCTCGGTATTGAGCATTCCCTTTCTTACTAACTGGGACTCAACTTCACTATTGCTGCACAAAATTCTTTCAGCCAATTGCTGCCTGCCCATTTCCAGCGAAAATATCGCCACCGGAGCGTTTTCCCGCACACCGATATACTCGGCAATATTTAATGCTAAACTGGTCTTTCCCATACTGGGCCTTCCGGCAACAATTATCATCTCACCGTTCTGTAAGCCGCAGGTCAAATCGTCAAGCTCATAGTAACCTGTCGGCAGGCCCGTAACGTGACTACCCTGACGCTTCTCTATAAGCTCATAGGCGGCAGAGACCAAATCCTTTAGCGCAGCAGCTTCACCGCTTACCTTTTTATTCGTAATGGCAAAAATCTTGCGCTCCGCCTCATCAAGTTTTTCGCCCGGCTCACCAGCCTCATCATACGCATCGTTGAGAATATCAGTAGCGGTCTGAACAATCTGGCGCAGCAGCATCTTATCCTTGACAATCCCGGCGTAATAGGCCACGTTGGCCGAGGAAGGTACCGATTCCATAACCTTCGCAAGATATTTCACTCCGCCGACCGCTTCAAGCTGCTTTCGCTTCTCAAGCTCATCGCGAAGCAGCACCGCATCTAAACCGGTAGCTTTATTTTTCTCATAAAGCGTAACCAAAGCATCGAAGACGTAGCGATGCTCGGTTCGATAAAAGGCCTCATCGCTTTTGAGCTGCTCAAGGACATCGCCGATACATTCAGGGTCGATTATCATCGAGCCCAACACCGCCGCCTCAGCGGCTAACGATTCAGGCATCCTGCGCGCAGCCAACGCCTCGGCGCCGGCGGTCTGAGTATTTACGCCAGTACTCATCAGCTTGGCTCTATTCTTTTTGTCCGGCTGCTTCATCTACCCCATTCTGCTCAGCTACGACGACCACCGTGATAGCGGCTGTTAAATCCTCGTCACGCCCGTCGGATGGGACGGCCTCGGTAAATTTAAGCGTTACATTATGGCTTCCCACTTGTTTTATTGGTTCGGGCAACTGTACCTGACCGTCGGTAATTTCAAATCCCTGCTGACGCAGATTATCTGCTATCTGGCCGCTGCCAACCGAACCGAACAGCAGGCCGGCCTCGTTGGCCTTGGCTGCGATAACCGCCTCAGCTCCTCCAACCGCCTTGGCCAAATCTTCGAGCCGGGCACTGGCGGTCTTCCTTGCCTCTGCACATATGGCTTTTTCTTCTGCCAGAGCCTTCAAATTCGCCTCAGTCGGAACAATCCCCAGTCCCTGCGGCAGCAGATAGTTTCTCGCATATCCCGGGCCGACCTCAACAACATCTCCGAGCCAGCCAAGCTTCTCGACATCGGTGACAAGTAAAATCCTCATATTTGGTACCTCGTATTTCCTGTATCCATTCCACACACTTACGTGTGGGGTTTCTCCCCTGTTAGCTGTTACGTACTAAACGGCAGCAGTGCCATATACCTGGCACGTTTAATCGCTCTTTTGACCTTTCTCTGGCAACTGGCGCAATTGCCGCTGCGCTTGCGTGAGTATATCTTGCCGCGATTCGTCAGAAGCCTTGCTAAAGTATCAATGTCTTTGTAGTCAACATACTTTTCACTTCTTCTGCAAAAACGACATTGTGTCTGCTCACGAACGCCTTGTCTAAAAGCGCTTGATTTTCTTCTATTGGTACTGCTATTACTATTACTGCTACTGTTACTTCTTCTTGTTCCCATTGTTCCCATTTTTTACCTCATATTTCGTAAGTTAAAAGTGTCTAAAGTGTCTAAAGTGAACTAAAGTGAGCTAAAGTTAAAAAATATTCCACAACTTCAGGCACTCCAAACTTCCTAAAACGGTATATCATCTGCACCGCTCTGCTGCTCTACTTGCCGCTCCTGCTCGCCGGGACCATTTTGGCCCTCCTGTGGAGTCCTTACGGACTGCCTGGCCTGCCCGGCCGGCTGCTCACCAGCTCCCGGCGCACCGCCAAGAAACTGAAAGTTTTCCACCGTAACCCTGTGCTTGCTGTGCTTACTGCCGTCCTGGCCTGTCCAGGCATTGAAAGTCAGTCTGCCCTCAACTAACACCGGCCTGCCCTTGCTCAGGTACTTATTTATAGTCTCAGCCGTCCTGCCGAACGCCCTGCAATCTATAAAACAAGTCTCTTCTTTTTTTGAGCCGTCCTTACCTGTCCAATTACGGTTTATCGCCAGCCCGAAATCGACCACCGCCGTCTGGCTGGGCAGATACGACAACTGCGGGTCCCGTGTCAGATTGCCTACCAGTAAAACTTTATTAAAATTAGCCATACCCAACTTCCCTTCTTTTAGTCCCGAGTCCTGATTTTTATCCCCACTGCACTGTGGGCAGGGATAAAAACTATTCCTGTTCCGACTCTTCAGCGTCCTGTGGCGGCTGCTCAGAGACCGCCTGTTCCGCTTCGACTGCCTGCTCTGCTTCGACTGCCTGCTCTGCTTCGACCGTTTGCTCTGCTTCGACCGTTTGCTCTGCTTCGCTCTGCTGTTTTGTTTCATCTTTCTGTGCGGCTTCCTGGGCGGCCTCTTGGGCGATTTCCTGCGGGCTATCTTCGGTCTGTACCACAGGAGTATCTTTTTCACCCCCCTCGCCCTCTTCCTGCTCGATACCTTCCTGCCCCATTGCCTCGGCATTTAGAATCAAAACCCGCATAATTCGCTCGCAGAAGATCGGAAGAGCACACGTCTGAACTCCAGTCACATTCCTTTATCTCGTATGCCGTCTTCTGCTTGAAAAAAAAAACTTTTTTTCTCTTTTTTTTTCCTTTTTTCTTCTTCTCCTTTCTTTTCTCCTCTACACTTCCTTCC
>CAJVYN010000063.1 GCA_913009355.1 uncultured bacterium
GTTTTGTTTTTTTGTTTTTTTGTTTTTTTTTTAATGCTACGGCGACCACCGAGATCTACACTCTTTCCCTACACGACGCTCTTCCGATCTATTCGTGGCTAACTGTGTCCTGTATTCTGTCTCCTGTATTCTATCTTCTTTGCCACTGATACCTAAGGCACAGGTTTACACTGTTTTTTTTTGACAGGATTACAGGATTATCTGGATGAGTTATTTCTTTTTGAACTTATCCTCTTTATCCTGTTATCCCGTCTAAGTTTTGTTTTTTATTTCTTTGCCACCAATACACTAATTGTCATTGCGAGGCCTGAAAGGCCGTGGCAAGGTAGTGTAAAGATGTTTCTGTAAATTGGTGTTAACCACCGCATTTGGCTGGGTGGAGGCGAGCGTAGCGAGCCGGAACACAGCCAAATGCGAAATTTCGCTTGAAATGGCGGGCACGTCCCGTTCTCCTATAAAGGTTTATGAGAACTTCTATTAGGAGAAACAAGATGGCCCACCGCCAACATGGTAACGCATTTGATGATGTAATGGAACTGTTAATTGAAAATGGTTTTGATGGGATGGCAGACGTGCTGCGGATACTGCTCAACGAGGCTATGAAAATCGAAAGGGAAGATGTCCTGGCCGCTGGGGCGTATCAGAGAACACCTGATCGCAAGGGTTATGCCAACGGCTACAAGCCCAAAACTGTTGATACACGCGTGGGCAGGATCGCCGTCGATGTCCCACAGGTAAGAGGCAATGTTGAATTTTATCCCTCGGCTTTGGAGAAAGGCTGTCGCAGCGAACGGGCACTAAAGGTTGCCATTGCCGAGATGTATGTAAAAGGTATCTCCACTCGCCGAGTAACCAGTGTACTCGAAAAGATGTGTGGCCTGGATGTAAGCAGTACACAGGTCTCAAGAGCAGCTAAAATACTTGATGAAGAATTAAACAACTGGCGTAACAGGCCCCTTGGCGAATACCTTTATCTTATCCTTGATGCTCATTATGAAAAGGTGCGTAAAAACGGATATGTACAGTCCTGTGCGGTATTTACGGCAATTGGCGTAAATACCGATGGCAAGCGTGAGATACTTGGTGTAAGTGTTTCTTTGAGTGAAGCTGAGGTGCACTGGAGAGACTTTTTAAGGTCTTTGCTGGATAGAGGCTTGCATGGCGTCAGGCTTATATCCAGTGATGCTCATTCGGGTTTGCAGGCTGCTCGTCAAAGCCTGTTCAATGGCGTTGCCTGGCAGAGATGTCAATTTCACTTACAGCGAAATGCTCAGGCGTATGTGCCCAAAAAAGCAATGCAGAAACAGGTCAGTGATGATATCGCTGATATCTTCGCCGCCCCCAGTGGCGAGTTGGCTCAGATACGGCTGAAATACTATGTTGAAAAGTATGCCGTCTCTGCGCCCAAGTTGTCTGAATGGATAGAAGAAAATCTGCCGGAAGGGCTGACGGTTTTTGAACTGCCGGCCAAGCACCGCAAACGGCTGCGAACGACTAATCCACTGGAACGGCTGCACGAGGAGCTTAATCGTCGGACACGAGTTGCAAGGCTGTTCCCGAATGAGGCATCGCTGCTGAGATTGGTTAGTGCCATTGAGATGGAGATCAGCGAAGATTGGGTTGCAGGCAAAAGGTATTTGAATATGAAAGCGGAAATGGAGAACGAAAACGAATCTGCTAATTCAAAAGAAAAAAGAATTTACAGAAAAAATGTTGCTTAATCAATTAATTGAAACGCAGATGCTAAGGCTGTTCTAAATATTTCTATATTCTTATCCACTATTTCATATTCTGCGAGTTTGTTCATCAATTGAGCGAGAGAGCGTAACATGCGTGAATGAGCATCGCTTAATTCTGTGTATTTTGTATAAATCTTAGGAGATGGATTGCTATTAGCATCTTGGCAAATAACACAGTTATGATATTGTAGCATCAATGAGTTAATTAGGATTTGATTTTCTTCATAACTTTGCATTGCACAACTGACATACTCTGAAATCTCTTTGTAAACCTTTAACTTCAGTTCTTCTTTGTGATTAGATAATTGCAGTAGATAATTATCTTTATGCTGGCGTTCCATCTGATAAATTACCATCACCACACTAACAAGCAATGCCGAAATTCCAACAAGCAGTGTAACAATCTTATCTATTTCCTTTACAGATAACATTATTATGAGTATTCCAGCTAAAATACCTGCCAATAAGCCTGTGAGAAATAATAGAAACAAGTCACACTTCGTATATCTCAGTTTTTGCTTATCCATAATAGATTTTCAATCTTGTGAGTTTTTAAGCAAAACTCTCTATCTTCTCCGTGCAGATTTTTTTGGTTAATCTTTGCAATAGCTTCACACGCTTGGCTAAATACTCTAATTGCTTCTTTGTAATCTTATAATCCTTTTTATATCTGGCGTCGATGTAAGCCTTCTTTAATAGTTTAAAAGCTTTTGGCAGAGGTGAAAGTGATTTTCTCATACGGCGATATTATGCAGAACAGTTGTTGGAGAGTAAAGGGGAAAATGGAAGGGGGTAAAAATAGCGGTTAGCGTATAGCGGATAGGAGAAGCCAGAAGTCAGACAGTAAAAAAAAATATCCAATATCGAACAAGGAATTTCGAATTACGAAGTGAGTATTACGTCGCCGTGCCGGCGACGGTGAAAATATAACCCCGCCCGGATAACTCCCTGCGATGCAAATAAGAAAAACCCAAAGGAAACCCCCTCAAATAAATTCGAGGGCGAAACCAGTTGTTTGATACCAGTTACGTTCTTAAAATCGGGCCCATGTCCTCGGCCTCCTTCTTCAAATGTTTTGCCTTCGTTCCGTGTAGTTTGGCCATGGCCTTGTCCTGCAACGCACCCGGCTGACGAGCTTTGTCCAGCATTTCCTCTAAAGTTATCTTGCCGGTATCATAAAATTTCCAGAGGTGCTCGTCGAGAAGCTGCATCCCCAATTTCTTGCCGGTTTGGATACTCGAATCAATCCGGTAAGACTTGTTCTCGCGGATGAGATTGGCAATGGCAGGGGTTACAACCATAAACTCATAGGCGGCAATTCTACCTTTGCCGGTGGCTAAAGGACAAAGAGCCTGGCTGAGAACCGCTATCAGGTTACTGCTTAATTGAATGCGAATCTGCTCCTGCTGGTTCGGGGGAAAAACGTCAATAATCCTTGTAATCGTGCCGGCGGCACTTGTCGTGTGAAGGGTGCTGAAAACAAGGTGGCCGGTTTCGGCGGCTCTTACGGCTGATTCAATTGTTTCCAGGTCACGCAATTCGCCTACTAAAATCACGTCCGGGTCCATTCGTAAAACCCGTCTCAACGCCTCGCCAAAACTTGGGACATCAATACCAACTTCCCGTTGATTAACAATAGACTTTTTATGCTTGTGATAGTATTCTATCGGCTCCTCAATGGTTATAATATGACGGTCAAAATTCTCGTTAATATAGTTCACCATAGAGGCAAGAGTGCTCGTTTTACCACTGCCGGTCGGGCCTGTTACCAAAAACATTCCCCTCGGCCGGCGGCACAAAGCGGCACAAATTTCGGGCAAACCTATTTCCTCAAAACTCATAATTTTCGTTGGGATAAGACGCAAAACCATCGTGATATTGCCTCTTTGTTTGAAAACAGACACACGAAATCTTGCTCCATCGCCATAAGCAAAGCCAAAGTCGGTTCCGCCTTCCTCCTGAAGCTCCTGTTGATTTCGTTCGGGAGTGATGCTTTTCATTAAAGCAACCGTGTCATCAGGCTCGAGAACCTTTGTTTCCAGAGACCTGAGACCGCCATGAATCCGAAATACTGGTGATCTGCCGACAGTAAGGTGTATATCCGAGCCGTCCTGCACAATGCAGGCCTCCAATAAGCGATCCATATTAACTGTTGCCATTTGAAAATCCTTAATAACTTATAATTTTGCCTAATCCAGAAGTACGCTTTCAGCTTGCGAAAGCTTGGCGACTTCTTCCGGTGTGGTTGTGCCTTTGAATATTTTGCTTTTACCATCGTCCATCAGCATTCTCATTCCACCTGCTATCGCCGCCTTTCTCAATTCGGTAGTAGGGGCCTTTACAAATGCTAATTCTCTTATTTCGTTGTTTAGCTCTATCATCTCAAATATGCCGATACGGCCTCTGAAGCCAGTACCCTGGCAGTGATTGCACCCGGCTCCCTTGTAGATGGGATGTTTTTCAATATCTTTCGGGGTAATATTGAGCAATCGTAAAAAGTGCGTATCCGGATTTTCATCAATTACCTTGCAGTGGCTGCAAATGAGCCTTACAAGTCTCTGTGCCATAATGGCTTGTATTGAGCTGGCTACAAGGAACGGCTTAACGCCCATATCTATCAGACGGGTAATCGCACTAAGAGCGTCATTGGTGTGCAAAGTGCTGAAAACCAGGTGCCCTGTAAGTGCCGCCTGAATGGCAATGTCGGCTACAATGCCGTCCCGAATTTCGCCGATGAGTATAATATTAGGAGCCTGCCGAAGCATTGCTCTGAGAATATTGTCAAATGTCAGACCGATATCTTCTCTGATTTGACACTGATTCATCCCCGCAAAATTGTACTCCACAGGGTCCTCAGCAGTGATGATTTTCTTGTCCGCCTTGTTAAGCTCCTGCAAAGCCGCATACAACGTTGTGGTCTTGCCGCTACCGGTCGGACCTGTAACCAGAAAAATGCCGTTGGGTCTTTTGATTATCCGTTGAAATCGCTCATAATCATCCTGTTCAAACCCCAGCGCCTGGATGCCGATGTTGACCGCATCGGGACGTAAAATTCGCAATACCATGCTTTCTCCATGATTTCCCGGCAGAGCCGAAACACGAAAATCGATACCATGGTCTCCAATGGTGCGCTTAATTCGGCCGTCCTGCGGCAATCTTTTCTCGGCAATATCCATTCCGGATAGAATTTTCAGGCGGGTAAGCATCGGCGCCTGCATGTTCTTCGGAACATTGTCTTTTTCCAAACAAACACCGTCAACACGGTATCTTATGCGTACCCTGTCGGCCATCGGCTCAATGTGGATATCGCTGGCCCGCATATAGTAGGCATTATCTATTATGAGATTCACCAGCTTGACAATGGGGCCGTCATCGCCGCTACCTGCGGCCTGGGCACGGAGAGCCTCGGCCTGTAACTCGTGGCCGGCCTCGGTAAGTTCGGCGGCAGTTGCGTCGATGCTGTGTTTCAGCTTGTCGTCTTCTTCTCTGCTTGCTTTGTCAAACGAATCCTGGATGTAGGAACGAATTTTCGAAGGGCAGGCAAGACAGTAGTCCAATTCAGTATTCAAGCGAAACCGAATCACGTCCATCGTATCCAGGTCCAACGGGTCGCTGATAATCAGTTTCAATCTGCCGTTATTCATACCCAGCGGCAGGATACTATGCCTTTTTATGAGGTCTTCCGAGATGAGCTTCGTTGCGTCAGCCGGAATGGTAGTTTGATCTAAATTTACGTATTCTAATCCAAATTGCTTGGCGATTGCCTTGGTTAGAGTCTCTTCGTTCACAAGACCCAGGTCGAGCAGAACCTGGCCGAGCCGTTTATTACCGGTTTTCGAAGTCTTAATCGCCTTGATGAGCGCCTGCTTCTCGACCAGTCCGGATTTGTAAAGTATTTCACCTAAATGTCTTCGCTTCTTTGCCATATTTACCCAGTATTTTGTTAACTTCGGCAAAATCTATTATAACATTATTGGGACTGATAGTCAAATCTGCAATTTTAACCGGAGCATATTCAGAGCGGTTTGTGCTGCGTGGAGCCGTATGGAGTCTCTATCCCTTCGCTTTGCCTGGATGCGGACGTGAGAAAAAATAAAATGCCGGGTTTCACAGCCATTAGCTGAATCTACGCTGATATATACCAGGCCGACAGGCTTTTGTTCACTGCCTCCAGATGGGCCGGCTATGCCGGTTATGCCAATGGCGAAAGCGGTTCCGGCCTTCTTTCTGGCACAGCGGGCCATAGCTGCTGCAGTCTGCTCACTGACAGCGCCATAATCTTCAATCAAGTCGGCTGGTACGCCAAGCTGGCTGGTCTTGGCGGCGTTGCTGTAAGTAATCCAGCCGTGTGTGAAATATCCGCTTGCGCCGGGAATATCGGTCAGAAGCTTGGCTAAAGTGCCGCCTGTGCAGGACTCGGCGACGGCGATTGTCTTGTTCTGCTGAGCTAACTTTTCACCCACCACCTCGGCCAAAGTCTGCCGGCCAGTGCCGTAAACCAACTCTCCAAGCAATTCGGTCAGTATTTTTTCGTCCCTTTCGGCCATCCGTTGTGCCTTGTCTCTATCCTCTGCGGTTGCGATAATGTGCAGGGTGATTACGCTGTATGACGCTGTGCAGTTAATCAGTGGATTCCGCCCTCTGTTCATCAGGCTGCCAAGCATCTCCGCTATATTTGATTCACCTGTGCCGAAGCATCTTAGCTTTTTGACTACCACGGCCCGGCCATCTAACAATTGCAGCAGTTCAGGTAAAACCAGTTCTTCGAACATTTGCTTCATTTCCGACGGCACGCCAGGCATAACGGCAAACAATCTGCCACTTATTTCGGCCATAATGCCTGGTGCGGTGCCGAGGTTATTTACGAGTGCCTTTGCACCGGCTGGTATATATGCCTGAATCTTGTTCTTTGCAGGCATTTGTAAATTCCGCTTAGCGAAAAAGTCCTCTATCTTCCGGAGAAGTTCGTTTTGCAGCAGCAATTCAGTACCGAAGAACTTGGCGAACCCCTGGCGGGTCAAATCGTCATCAGTTGGGCCCAAGCCGCCGGTTATCAGAACCAGCTCAGCGTCATCGCCTGCCAACTTTAATGACCGTACAATTGCATCTATATCATCCCCGACAGTGTAGGAGCTGACAACGGGTGTGCCGATTTCGAGAAGTTTTCCGCCCAGCCAGGATGCATTAGTATCTATCGTCTGACCGCTGAGAATCTCATTGCCTATACTGACGATGCTTGCTTTTTTCATAAAGGCCGATTTTAATCCCAGATTCAGCCGCAAACAAGGGAAAAGTGCAGGAAAAAGCGCGATATGCAGTGCACAAAGGCGAGAGGTCAGGTGCAGTGACTTGTTAGGGATGGCATGTCTTACAATACTTTATCGAGAGGCTGCGCCCCATGGCAAATTGCAGCTATTTCGACTACATCGCCTGAAAGACGATACACAATGCGATAGTTGCCAGAGATTTGTTCGCGCAAGTTCGGATCGTTATACTCGGGAACTACCCTGCCTGCCTTGGGAAATGACGCTATAGCTTCGACTATTGACAGGACTCTCTTTGCAAATATACGAGCATAAGTTTCGGAGTCCTGTGAAATATATTCGCAGATTTGCTCAAGATGGGATGCTGCCCGTGGGGCCCACCTTATTGTTATTGGCAAACCCATTTCGACATGCGCTCCTTGACCTTTTGATGTGGAATACCTTTGCCCTCATCCAGTTCCATAAGGCCCGAGTCGACCTGGAGCTTAAAGTAGAGTTCAGAAAAAATATCATCAACAGTTACGTCTTCCGGCAACTGCTGGATCATCTGTATTACCTTTTCTTTCGTAGCTCGCATATTATTACCTCCTGTTTAGATTATAGATTATAGCGCCCTCGGACACAAGGGAATTCTTTGAATCATGGTGTATGGCTCAGCTGCTTTGGCTAAAATTCGATTAGCGCCTTGATGACCCCGTTGCGATAGCCGGCAACCATATCGAAGGCCTCTTTAGTTCGCTCAAGCTCGAATCTGTGAGTTATCATAAAATCAACGTCGGCTTTGCCGGAAGCTATCAAATCAATCGCCGATTGCGTGCAGTTGTTCTGCCTGCGAATGTTTACGATAGTGATTTCTTTCCTGCGTATCTTATCAATAATGAACGAAACCCGCTCGAATGGCGGGATACCTATCAGTATCAACCTGCCGCCCGGCTTGAGCAGGTCAACGGCCTGGTCGATGGTATCCTGCTGGCCGGCACATTCGTAAACCACATCCAGCCCCAATGGCTGCTGCTCAAGGATTGCCTTTACAATGTTCTGATTATCAGGATTGCCGACCCAAACATCTCCGGCCTTTCTCGCAACTTCCATACGCTGTTCTATTTTGTCGGTCATATAAATCGCTTCCGCCCCCTCTGCCCGGGCCGTAACCATACAGCTAAGCCCTATAGGCCCACAGCCCAAAATCGCAATCTTTGCATTGGCCGGCATCTGTGCCTGCCGGACAGAATACAGGCCTATGGCCAGCGGCTCACACAAAACGGCCTGAGCAAGACTGACAGCACCATTGGTCGGGAAGCAATTTTCCTCCGGCATAACAATATACTCACACAAACACCCGTCACCTTGACCCGGTGTACCAAGAAATTGTAACTTCCGACATGTATTCTCCCTGCCCATCCTGCACTGCTCGCACTGATGGCAGGATACCGCAGGGTCAACTACTACTGTATCGCCGACTTTGAGTCTTGTAACTGCTCTTCCGACAGCTTCAACCCTGGCGGCACATTCATGGCCGACCAAATACGGATACTTTACTACCTGCGAACCGATTCTGCCGGTCTGGTAGTAATGCACATCAGAGCCGCAAATGCCGACCATTTCAATTTTCAGCAGTACGTCATTATCTTTTTTTATAGTCGGCTTCGGAATGTCTTCCAGATGCATCTGTCGGATACCGGTCAATAGAGCCGCCTTCATAAGTCAAATAATTCCTTACCTTTTTGTCGCCTTAGACGTTAAATCTGAAATCGATAATGTCGCCGTCCTGAACAATATAATCCTTGCCCTCAAGCCGAGTTCTGCCGGCAGCTTTTACAGCCTTCTCACTGCCCAACTCTTTGAGATCGTCAAAGGCAATAGTCTCTGCCCTGATAAAACCCCGCTTAATATCACTATGTACCTTGCCGGCTGCATCAACGGCAACGGTGCCGCACTTTATCGGCCAGGCGCGTACCTCGTCGGAACCTACCGTCAGAAAACTTGTTAATCCTAAAGCAGAATAGCAACTGTTGACGAATTTGCTTGTTGCCGATTCGGTAATACCCAAATCAGTCATAAACTCACGCCTGCTGTCAGCATCTAATTGTGCCAGCTCATATTCCAGCTTGGCGCAAATTGTGAGAGCTTCTACTGTGCTGTCAATACGAGAGGCAAAATCGAACTTTTTGTCTAACTGATCCTCGCCAATGTTTACCGCAACTACAATCGGTTTTAATGTCAGAAAACCAAGGGACTTAATCATCTCGTGCTGCGAGTCGGTCTGGATGGCTGAACTTATCGGTTTTTCAGACTCAATCGCCTCCTCTAATTTTTTTTGCAGAGCTAATTCCGCCTTATCGTGAGCTTGTGTTTTGGTGGGTTTGTCAATATGTTTTTCGAGCCTTTTTATACGCGTGGTAACAAGCTCTAAGTCGGCAAGCAGTAGTTCGGTATGCAGTTCGGCTAAGTCCCTGGAGGGGTTTACACTGTTTCGGTAGGGCGGTACCGCTGAATTTTCAAATGCCCGCACCACCAGAACAAGCAAATCAGAAGTTCTTATCTGGTTAATCAGCCGTCTGCTACCAGCATGGCCATGCTCGTCAGTGAAGTTAAAGCCGGGCAGGTCAAGGCAGTCTATAGTCGCATAAGTTGTTTTCTTAGGTTTGTAATATTCGCTCAGCCAATCAATTCTGACATCAGGAACATGCACAATAACTTCTTCAATCGAGGTCGAGCCAATCGGCGGAATCGCTTTACCGCTTAACGCTGATAGAATAGTGCTCTTGCCGGATTGCAGCAGACCCACTAATGCAACTTTCATCTTTTCCCCTTTTTTATTTATTGCCACAGAGAGCACAGAGGACATAGAGAAAATATCAAAAATTAAAAAGCAAAATGACAAATCAAAATTCAAAAATAGAGATTGCTTCGGTCGCTTCGCTTCCTCGCAATGACATTTTGCATTTTGCAATGTAATCCTTCGACTGTGCTCAGGACGTCGTTTTGATGTTTGAGTTTTGATATTTGAATTTTTTGGTCCTCTATGACTCTATTGTTTTACTTTTCATAAACGCTGTTGCCGAGGGCATCGTAGGCCACAATAGCAGGGAAATCAACTACCTGCAGTTTCCTTATGGCTTCGGTGCCCAAATCTTCATAAGCAATTACTTCGGCTGATACAATCTGCTTACTAAGCAGTGCCGCCGCTCCGCCAATAGTAGAAAGATGAACCGCTCCGTATTTTTTAAGGGCTTCTCTGAGTTCGTCACCGCGATAGCCTTTTCCAATCATTGCCTTAAGACCGTTGGCAATTAGCTTTGGGCTGAAAGCGTCCATTCTCGAAGATGTGGTTGGCCCGGCTGCTCCTATCGGCCTGCCCGGCGGGGCAGGTGTGGGGCCAAGGAAGTAAATAATCGCACCTTCAAGCTCAAAAGGTGATTTTTCACCTCCATCAATCAGCTTGCACAATCTTTTATGCGCCATATCCCGAGCGGTATAGATTACGCCGGTTAGAGAGAGCTGGTCGCCGGCCTTTAACGAACGCACATCAGCTTCGGTCAGAGGTGGTGATAATTTTTTTATTTTGTTCATAGTTCCGTCGCTCGTGCCTCGTGCTCCGATACACGAACCATAATTTATCATTGGTATTGAGTTTATAATATACCAGCGATTTTGCGAATTGAAAAGCTCTGAATTTTCACTAAAATAAAATAAGAAATACGATGTTATTTGCTGTTATCCAGGCTCCTGGATTTTAACTGCTCATTTCTTTTAGATTTGATGGTGCTGTCGGGCAATTTGTGATACAATAATATTTGCTATGTCAAAGTATCCGATATATCTTGAGCTTAGCGGACGACGTGTGGTTGTGATAGGAGCTGGGGCCGTAGCGCTGCGAAAAGCCCAAACTCTGCTGGCCGCGGGGGCCCGGCTGGTGGTAGTGGCCCAGCACATTGACGATATGCTTACGACTCTTTGTCAGGACACGAACGCCGAGTTAATAAAATCAAGGTACTCCAAAGACTATCTGGCAGGGGCGGTGCTTGTTATAGCTGCAACGAATAACCATCAACTCAACAAGAGAATCTACAAGGATTGTCAGGAATTAGAAATTTTATGTAATGTAGTCGATGAGCCGGAGCTTTGCGATTTTTTCGTTCCGGCGATTGTCAAACGCGGTGATTTGCAAATCGCTGTCGGAACCGAAGGAAACTGTCCGGCCTACGCGGGGCATTTACGAAAAAAATTAGAGCGGAGCTTTACCGATAAACACGGCGAATTTTTAGCTGAACTGGAAACGCTTCGAAAATGCATTATTAAAGATGTGCCAGACCTGGCTAATCGTAAAGCCCTGTTAGGGCAATTAGTTGATGATAAGTCGTTCGAGTATTTTATTCAGAACGGCTCAGCTCAATGGCGAGATTATGCCGATGGGATTTTGCGTTGCCAGCACGGCGACGGCTAAACTATAAATATGGCGGTGTGAATGACTGGACTTTGCCAGCCTGTGATAATATGACGTACTATTATGGATAAGAAGTAAATCGGAAGAGG
>CAJVYN010000064.1 GCA_913009355.1 uncultured bacterium
AAAATCAAAATTGCGGAATCCCGACAAAGTCGGGATGGCTTTTTGATTATTTTCTGTTTTACGGAACATATTATTAAATAATGAGTTATAGCAATTTCGGGCCGTAAATCGGTCAGTTTGAGTAAAAAATTAAGAATTAAGAATTAAAGAAGGTGTGGAGTATGGGCAAAAAAGGCAATAAAAAAATAGATATCGAACGAATCGAAAAAGCGGTTAAGGAAATACTTTTAGCTGTTGGTGAAGACATTGAACGAGAAGGGCTGAAGAGGACGCCGCAACGAGTGGCAAGTATGTACACTGAGTTGCTGGCAGGGATGAGAGAGAACCCAAAGAAACATCTTCGCAGTATTTTCACCGAAAACTATGACGAGATAGTCCTGCTGCGCAACATACCTTTTTACAGTATTTGCGAGCATCATCTGATGCCGTTTATCGGCTCGGCTCACGTTGCGTATTTGCCTTCGGGAACGGTACTTGGGGTTAGTAAGTTAGCCCGTATCATAGATTGTTTTGCCCGTCGGCTTCAGCTACAGGAACGGCTCACAGAGCAGATAGCCGCTTTTTTAATGGACAACCTGAAGCCAAGGGGCGTTGCGGTGGTGCTGGAGGCGTCGCATAGCTGTATGACTATTCGTGGTATAAAAAAACCCGGCTCGTTGATGGTGACCTCGGCACTGCGCGGAACATTCAAGAAAGACCCGAGAAGCCGAAGTGAGGTTTTGGGGCTGATGCATAAGTAGGTGGTAAGGATTAAGAAGTAGGCAGTTATGCATAAACTGGTCAGGCAGGTGCGGTTCTCGATAAATCCTTTTTTGCCGGAGGACGGTTGCGGCTCTAATTCGTTTGTATCCGAGCCGGCAGGCGAAGGATTATCAATATTTTTCGAGCTATGTGTAGGGCTGGCCGGTAAGGTTGAGCCGGCTACGGGATTTGTTACTAACGTAGTCGATATCGATAAAAACGTCCGCCGGTACGTTGTGCCGATTTTTGCCGGGCGGATAAGAGAATATTTCCAGCAGAGCAAACATATCGGATTTTTCGAAATAGCTGAGCTTTTAAAATCGGCATGGGGACAATTAGCTGACAAGTTCGGGACAGCCAAGCTGAGCAAATTGACGTTGAAACTGAACCCTTTTAGAAAAGTGGCGGTTGATAGCGAGGATTGCAGGATGGTTTATTTTAGCGAGAAATTTGAATTTGCAGCGACCCACAAACTCTGGAACGAGCAGTTCAGCGAAGAGCACAATTTAGAGGTTTTCGGCAAATGCGCAAACCCGGCCGGCCACGGACATAACTACGCTGTTGAGGTTACAGTAAAGATGCCGGCAGGCGGGAACAGATTTCGTATCGGCGATTTTGAAAGAATAGTCGATAACAAACTTATAAAACTGCTTGACCATAAGAACCTCAATGCCGATGTGGCCCGGTTTGGCAAGACCAATCCTACTGTTGAAAATATTGCGGTCTTTGCATGGGAAAGCATCGTGGGTAAATTCGGTGAAGCAACGCTGCATTGCGTTACCATCTGGGAAACCGATAAGACCTGTTGTTCATATCAGGGCTAAAGTGATAGCGAATAGTGTAATCTAATAAGGGCAGACAATGGAGTTAGAACTGTCTTTCTTGATGGTCTTTGCGAAATTCATTTTAGCCTCCCTTATAGTATGGATTCTGCCCGGCGGCATATTGTGTTCGAAGCTGCGTTTAGCTAAGAATTTTTCTCTTGACCATTTCATTGCCGGATTCATCTTGAGTTGTGCTATAAGTCCTGTATCCCTTTTTATGATAGGAACTTTTTGGGGCTGGTCTGCTTTGAAGCTGGTCACGTCACAGATATTGTTGTCCATTTTGTTGCTGCTGCTTCCATGTGTGAAACGTGAACAGGTTTTCCTGTTTAACATTGCAGGATATGTCAAGTGCTCCAAGGGCGCAACTCTGCTGATATTATCTGTTTTGGTGCTGGCTGTATTGTTGCCTTACATCGAGATAAGTACTGATTCAGATATTTTTCAGTGCGTTGTGGGGGATTGGGACGGCCGTGAGGGGGTTGTGTGGTCGATAAAGAATCTTGGTCTGCCGTTGCAGGACCCGTTTTTCTATCCGGGCGAGTCACTACGAATGTATTACCCATTGTATTTCTATCTGATGCCAGCTGCTATATCGAGCATTGCTTCTGGTGTTCCAATAGTGGCTGGCTGGTTGTTCGGTATGGTTATGGTTGCGATTAGTTTGTGCTGGGTTCTGGCTGAGTATGCCAGAGGTTTTGTTAAAAAGCCAGGGGTCTGGATTGGGATTGTCTGCGTGACGATGTTTGTAGGTGGATTTGATTGGATTGTTGTATTAGTGAAGTCTATTGTGGAATACTTGCGAGGCGGCAGTCTGCAAATGGTACGTCACGTAGATGCCTGGGCCAGCGCATCCCAAATACGGGTTGACAATATTTATGCTGCTGTTATATGGGCGGTCCCGCATATTTGTGCAGTCTTAATGTTTTTGCTGCTGATACGGCTGATGCCTGTATCTACAAAGCAAATGGCAAGAGCGGTTTTGGCGGGTATAGTTATGGCAGCGATATTTGGGTTAAGTCCTTACGTATTTACCGGCGTCGCTGTGGTATTACTGTTGCACCTGCTTCGGATATTCCATCGCATGGTTTTTAAGAAAAAATCAAGACCTTTGCTATTGGGATTTCTGATTATGCTCTTTGTTTGCACGATAATTCTAATCCCATACGTCTGGGATTTACAAAAGGCGGATTTGTCCGGCGGCAAGCCGAAGTTAATCGCACGAGTGCCGGAGTCTGATATTGCTGTTTTTTGCTATTTGTTTGGGGATGCGATTATATGGCGACTGTTAGATATGTTGATATACTTCCTTGTAGAGTTGGGGCCAATACTGCTGTTAGGCGTGGTAGGCTGTAGGCAACTGATAAAGCAACGGGCACTGACGCACAAGAGCTGGTATTTGATTTGGGGCGTGCTTGGAAGTTTTGTCATAGCGAGTCTGTTTCGTTCTACGGGTACGTATAATGACCTGGGTATGAGGGTTATACTGATAGCACAGGCAGGACTGGCAATGTTCACAGTGGTTGCATTGGCAAAATGGAAAACCTGGAAAAAAGGTTATAGGGTTTTAGTGGTGGGCCTCTTATTGGCAGGTTCTTTTTCCGTTGCCTGGGAAGTTGGAGCTGTGGGGTTGTCAAGATTCATATTACGCTATCCCCCGGATAGATTCGAACTCTATAACGCTTGCAGATACATATCTGAGTACACCCCCAGAGACGCGGTTATTGCTGTGGACCCAAAGTGCAAGCGGCCCGAAAGGGCAAGGCGGTGGATGGAGCGAAGAATAATGATAGGCAGTAACCTGCCCGGGAGCCTGGCTTACACAGAACCAATGCTGTTACGCCAAACACGTGAATTGAATAATAGATTATTCAGTAACAGCATGAATAAAGCAATTCTGAGTGAATTGAAGAAGAATAATGTATCATATATGCTTCTGAAGATTCAGGATGAGGATTTCCACTCAGGTTTGTTAAAAATGGTTTACCACAACAATAGTTATGCAGTTATGGCGGTCCGCTAAACACTTTGGTATTGAGAGGACGGCAACTCCAAATATTAGGCCAATTCAATACGGTTTTTTATCCTATTCGCTTGAATCCCCAACGCTATATCTTCGGCTCGGCAGGCAGTTTTGCACTATGAACTTATGGGACGTTTTAGACGTATAATCCTTATCACAAAATCAGAGGAGGCGAACCTGCGGCGAAGTCAGCTTTATTAAAGCTATGTCCTTTATTTGCCGATACTTAGAGAAGTGAAAAGGCAAAAGTAAAAAGTAAAAAATACGAATCAGTGTAATTTGTCACTAATATTGCGGCGGCAGGCTGGGATATTCTGCGCAGCCGAGGGGGACGGAGTCTGATTAAAACTCAAAAATCAATACTACTCTGCGAAGTGCTGCGTAGTACGAGAATGTAAAAAGCAAAGTTGTGGAATCGCCCCTAAGGGGCAATGAGACTTTTATATTTGTCCAATGACGAATTGTAAAAAGGCATTAATAACCGGCGGGGCAGGGTTTATCGGGTCGCATCTGGCGGAGCGGCTGCTAAAAGACGGCCAGGAGGTGGTCGTCGTTGATAATCTCAGCACCGGCAGTCTAAAAAATATCGAAGGCTTCAAAAGCAATCCTAAATTTGATTTTGTTGAAGGCGATATCCTCAACGCCGGCCTAATGGAGGAGCTGGTAGAGCAAAGCGAAATCGTCTATCATTTAGCTGCCGCTGTCGGTGTCAAGCTGATAGCTGAGCAGCCGGTTCACACAATAGAAACCAATATCACCGGCACCGAGGTGGTGCTGGACGTGGTCAATAAGTTCGGCAAAAAAATTCTGATTGCTTCAAGCAGCGAGGTTTACGGCAAAAACGAGGCAGTACCCTTCCGCGAGGATGACGACATTGTGCTTGGCAGTACAAGTGTTTCGCGGTGGTCGTACGCCTGTACTAAGGCGATAGATGAATTTTTAGCCCTGGCTTTTTATCAACAGTACGGCTTAAATGTGGTAATCGGCAGGTTCTTTAACACAATTGGGCCAAGGCAAACCGGCCAATATGGAATGGTGGTGCCCCGTTTTGTTCAAAGAGCATTAAAGGACGAACCGGTACTGATATATGGCACGGGCAGGCAAAGCAGATGCTTCTGTTTCGTGGACGATGTTGTCGATGCGATTATCAGCTTAATGAATTGCGATGAGGCGGCAGGGAAGGTATATAACATCGGCTCAACCGAAGAGATTACCATCGAAGCGATTGCTGATAAAATCATCGAAATGACCGGCAGCAAAAGCAAAAAGGAATTTGTCTCCTACGAAAAGGCCTACGGCAGGCCTATCGAGGATATGATGCGGCGTGTGCCGAGCTTAGAGCGAATCAAAAAAATGATTGGCTGGGAACCGAAAATAAGCCTGACCGAGGCGCTGCAGGTGATTGTAGAAAGCAAAAGAGGTTGACATTATGAAAAAGGCATTGATTACCGGTATTACAGGGCAGGACGGTTCGTATCTTGCAGAACTGCTGTTGAAAAAGGGATACCAGGTCTGGGGTGTTATACGGCGAAGTTCGTCGTTTCACACAGGCAGAATCGAACATCTGTATAAAGACCCGCACGAACACACGCCGCTTAGATTGGTATATGGGGATTTAACCGACGGCAGTAATCTGACAAAAATTGTGAATGAGATTCAGCCGGATGAGGTTTATAATCTCGGCGCACAGAGCCACGTTCGTGTTAGTTTCGATACGCCTATCTATACGGTAGATGCCGATGCGCTCGGGACACTTCGGCTGCTCGAGGCGATTCGTTCTATGAAAAAACCAGCAAAATTTTATCAGGCCTCCAGCAGCGAGATGTACGGCAAAGTTGTCGAAACGCCACAAACGGAGAAGACACCATTTTATCCGCGAAGTCCGTACGGCTGTGCCAAGGTGTACAGCTTCTGGCAGACAGTGAACTATCGGGAAGCTTACGGGCTGTTTGCCTGCAATGGGATTTTGTTTAACCACGAATCGCCCAGACGCGGCGAGACGTTTGTTACCAGAAAAATTACGCGGGCGGCAACGCGAATCAAATTGGGCCTGCAGGATAAGCTGTACCTGGGTAACCTGGATGCAAAGCGGGACTGGGGATTTGCAGGTGATTATGTCGAGACAATGTGGCTGATGCTCCAGCAGGAAAAAAGCGATGATTATGTGATAGCAACGGGACAGACACATTCGGTAAAAGAGTTTTTAACTGAAGTGTTCGGGTATCTTGAGCTGGACTGGCAGAAGTATGTTGAAATTGACACACGATATTTAAGGCCGACTGAAGTTGACCTTCTATTGGGTGATTCAAGTAAGGCAAGGAAGGTTCTTAAGTGGGAGCCAAAGCTGACTTTTAAAGAGCTTGCCAGGATAATGGTCGATGCCGATATGAAGCTTGCTGAGAGTGAAAAGATTTTGAAAGAACACGGAAGGCAATGATAATGAGCGGTTTTTTCGAGGACAGAAGAGTCGTTGTTACCGGCGGGGCGGGCTTTCTCGGCAGTTACGTTATCGAAGGGCTGCGGAAACGGGGCTGTAAGAATATCAGCGTGCCCAAAATTGAGGATTATGACCTGGTTGACATAAATGATATCGTTCGGATGTATGACGATATGAAGCCGGATGTTGTTATTCACCTTGCTGCGGTCGTTGGCGGTATCGGCGCCAATCGCGAGCATCCGGGCGAGTTTTTCTATAAGAATTTAATGATGGGTGTTCAGCTTATCGAGCAGGGACGTCTGCACAATATCGAAAAATTTGTCGCTATAGGAACGGTTTGTGCATATCCGAAATTCACGCCGGTACCGTTTAAGGAAGATGACCTCTGGATAGGATACCCGGAAGAAACAAACGCACCATACGGATTGGCTAAAAAAATGCTGCTGGTTCAGTCACAGGCGTACCGGGCTGAATACGGTTTTAATTCGATATTCCTGCTGCCGGTAAATCTTTACGGCCCCGGCGATAACTTTGACCCTGCCAGCAGCCATGTGATACCGGCGCTGATAAAGAAGTGTGTCGATGCGATTGGGACAGGCGCCGACCATATTGACTGCTGGGGAACAGGTAGTGCGTCACGCGAGTTTATTTACGCCGCTGACGCCGCCGAGGGTATCCTTTTGGCGACAGAGCATTTCAACGGGCCTGAGCCGGTTAATATCGGCGCAGGATTTGAAATAACAATAAAGAAGCTGACAGAAAAAATCGTCGAGCTTACCGGCTTCAGCGGCCAAATCCGCTGGGACACCTCTAAGCCTGACGGCCAGCCAAGACGATGCCTCGATACCTCCAGAGCCGGAAAACTTTTCGGATTCGAGGCTAAAACCTCTTTTGATGAAGGCCTTAAAGCTACGATCGAATGGTACAAGGTAAATCATTAGTACACGAGAAATTTATCAGTGGCATATAGTGACATATCTGTAGTTACCACAAACACTAAACATATCCGATGGTATTTATTTGTCCTTGGTTCGGCGATGGTGTTTTATTTTGTCAGTTGCGCACCAGGGGCGTTGTGGCAGGACAGCGGGATGATTCAGTACCGTCTCTGGCACAATGATATCGAAGGCCGGCTGGGCCTTGCTCTTTCCCATCCGCTCTTCTACATATTGGCTATCGGAGCAAAGTATGTGCTGGTCGGCGAATTTGCTTACAAAGTCAATCTGGTCTCGGCAATCGCAGCGGCAGTAGCAGTTGCGAATGTATTTTTACTGCTGCGTCTGTGGCTCGGTAAAAATTTGCCAGCAGTAGTAGCAGCTGTTACTTTCGCTCTTTCTCATACGTTCTGGCGTCACGCATCAATCGCTGAAACATATACTCTCTATGCAGCGTTACTGTCGGCTGAATTGATAATGCTGCTGCGGTATGTGCAAACCCGCCGAGTGGGCTGGCTGTACTGGCTGGGGCTGCTCAACGGTCTGGCGATTGCCGACCACATGCTCGCCTCGATACCGCTTTTATGCTACGTTGTATTTTTCATTGTTCTGTTAGTGAAAAAACATCTTCGCTTCAGACATTTAGCGATTATTATTTTACTATGGATTGCTGGTGCTTTGCCGTATGAGTATTTGGTAATTAAGAACATAATACAAACCGGCAACTTGACGGGCACTTTGGTTTCTGCAGCTTTCGGCAATAGCTGGCAGGGAGCGGTTCTCAATACTTCCATGTCGGTAAGAATTGTAAAAGAAAACCTGCTGTTTATTCTGCTTAACTTTCCAACGCCCAATATCGTATTGGCTTTCGTTGGCTGCTTTGGGCTGTTTAAGATTTCGCCAAGCCGGGGTTTCAGAAATATTTTACTGGGCTTAGTTGTACTGTTCCTGATTTTTGCTTTTAGATATACCGTGCCCGACAGGTATGCGTTCTTTATACCTTTCTACTGCATAGTTTCGATATTTGTCGGATTAGGTGCGTATCTTTTGCAGAGGCGAATAAATCGTAAGATTCTCGTGTATCTGGTTTTGCTTTTTGCCTTTGTGCCTGTGGGCGTTTATGCAGCCGTCCCGGCGCTGGCCGAGAAGATGCAGTTTAGTCTTGGCACAAGCAGAGAGATTCCATATCGCAACGATTATAAATATTTCCTTACACCCTGGAAAACAGGCTACCACGGAGCGGAGCGATTCGCTGATGAGGCATTGGACGTTGTCGAGAATAATGCCGTAATATATGCTGACGGCACTACCGTTTATGCGCTTTTGCTCGCCCAGCAAGTCGGTGGAAAACGGCGGGATGTTACTATAGTTTCAGGGCACGGCAGTGTTAATAATCTGAAAGAATATGATGGGAAGAGAATAGATAAGCTCTTCGCTGAGCGGGCTGTTTATGTTGTTTCACCTGTGGCTGGGTATTGTCCGAAGTTTTTGCTTGAGCGATATGATTTTACCAAAGCGGGCGTTTTATACAGAGCGGTTGAAAAGAAGTAAAAAGGAACAGGAATATAATATTATAGCTGTCAACAAAGCCGGTAACGGAGAAGCGAGTAATGCTGTTATGATAGTGCTGTAAAAGAAGTTTTTACCCATAGCGCAGATATATAAAATCTGCGCTATGGGTTTTTATTTGAGGAAATTCATGAGTCTGAATTACAAGATATTCTCTTTTTTATTTTTATTGTATTGCCAAATAAGTTTGGCAAAAACAAACCTTGCCCTGTTTAAAACTTATACGATGAATCCTAAGCCTAATTACAAATTATGCACAGATACAAAGGATACGATTCAATTGACAGATGGCATTATAAAGAGAAGCGACTGGTTTAAGAAAAGTACTGTTGGCTGGAGTAATATTAAGAAGCCGGTTATTATCCAAATCGATCTCGATAGGCCATATTTTGTTGAAGAAATGATATTTCATAGTATAGGAGGAGGAGTTGCCAACGTTGAATACCCCCTTTTTATCGTTGCTTTTGGCAGTATAGATGGAACAGATTATTATTCTATGGGTTTATTGGATAATCGATCTTTATCTTCATCCAAATCAGATAAAAGAAAAAAAACACCTTTAGCAATTTCTATAGAAGACATCAATTTAAACGCAAGGTATATTCGGCTTCTTTTTATGCTTAATGGCACGGGAAACCATTTTTTTCTTGATGAAATTGAGGTGTTAGGGGAAGCAAAAAGAAGTCAGGGTGCTGTTGCTTTATATCATAATCAGCCAGCTGATCCGGTTTATCTCACGGAAATGGTAAACAGACAGATGCAGATGAAAGATACAGCCAGTGAGATACTAAATGGTATCAAGCGAGCTGAGATGGAGGCGATCGAGTCAAGCCGTAAAATTATTCAGGAAATCAATCGGTTGTCCGAGCCTTTGAGACAATCAAATACAGGCCTTTATTCTAAGACAAAGCTTGAAACTGAATTTCACCGACTCGCTATCCTTAGATCAAAAATCTATAAAATCATCTACAAATCCGATTTGGCATGTTATCCGTCAAATCCAATGGAGATTTTCAGGTCAGAGGCCTATCTATTCGATGGTGTGACGAAGACGAATAATGCAGTGAAAATGTCTTTATGGCAAAATGAGTACGAATCTGCATCTGTCAATGTTATTAACTGTACAGAAAATGCGATGCATTTAAATATATCTGTTTCGCCCGTATCAGACCAAGAAGGATACATTTTGCCCGTTAGTCCTATTACGCTTAGAAAGTCAGTGTTTGTATATGCTGCTACAGCAGGTTTCATAGGTGATCCATTAGTACTTGCCAAAGATGGGATTATTCTTGAACCCGGCGCTGCTGGTCAGATATGGATTACCTGGCACTCAACAACGGCCAAGCCGGGACAATACCGGTTTTCATTGGCGATTGAGCCAGAAACACTTCAGGGAAAATTATCTTTGAAGACTGTTCCCGTCAACGTGGTCGTTTCATCTAAAAATTTTCCTGAGCAACCAACCCTCAATACCTACAACTGGTCCTATACATCAGTGTCATATATGACCGGGCCCGATATGAAAGAGGCAGCAAAGGATTTGCATTCACATTATACGAATGTATATGTCGTGAATCATAATATTATGCCTTGGCCAAAAAAAGTGTCCGGAACAGGCAGGATTGAAATCAAAGGTGATTTTACACGATTTGATTCGGCAATTCGAGATCACAGTTATGCACGCACTTTTTTAATCTACTTGAACTTGAAAAAGGGGCTTAAATTCAGGGACTCTTTTGGCAAGACTTGGATGAGTACGTCTTGGAAGCGGGCGTTTTCCGATTGGATGAACGGCTTGGTTGCACATTTAAAGGCCGCAGGGCTGGATTATAATCGGTTTGCCCTCTATCCTATGGATGAGCAGTTAGGAGATGAATTTTACAAAATTGCAAAGTTGATTAAGCAGACCGATCCACGAGTGAGGATCTATGCGAACTCCTTTGGTAAGGGGCCGGGAGATTTTATGAAATTAAGGGATTACGTCGATATTTGGTGTTTTCAGATAAGTCATTGTGACCGTCATCGCAACTGGCTGGATATGATTAAGAGTTTTGATAAGGAAATCTGGATTTATGAGGCTTTAGCCCCGGCGAAATCTTTTTCACCTTATGAGTATTATCGCTTAATGCCATGGCGGGCGTATCAACTGGGATTAACGGGTTCCGGTTTCTGGACCTATGTAAATCACTACAAAACATCCGGTTGGGATGATACGGCGGTTCCTCTGGGTTTTTATAATGTCGTCTATAGACAGTATAACAGTCCTGTTGACACATCGGGTGAAAAAATTATTCCCTCAAGACGGTGGGAAGCGTGGCGAGAAGGAATCGAAGATTATCAATATCTCTATGAATTGAAAAAAGTGATTGAACTGAATATGGTAAATAGTCCACAAAAAACCAGACAAGCCCAACGAATTTTAGATGAGCAAGTGGAGTATGTTTTAAAAAATCCTGATAACCATGAAGCAGTTTACAAAGCAAGAGAAAATATAACCTCTTTATTATGGGATTTAACCGATGCGCAGCTTAACGAGGATGAGGTGCGATCTGATAAAGAATAAACTGTGGATGGAAATTAAATGTCGATAAAAAGAACAGAAGTTGTCTTTGAAACAGAGCATTTAATGACTGATATTGCAGGCCGGTCTGTTCGGGGCGGCACAATCACAATGCTTGCTCAGATTTGTAAGTTTATATTACAGATTGTCTCGCTCATGATTCTTGCTCGGCTATTAACACCGGAAGATTTTGGTTTGGTAGCAATGGTTACTTCCATAATCGGATTTGTTGCTTTGTTTAAGGACATGGGACTCTCAATGGCCACCGTCCAAAGGGCCGAAATAAACCATGCTCAAATCAGTACATTGTTCTGGTTTACTGTAGTAGCTGGTGTCATTATGGCCCTGCTTGTGTCACGAATTGCGCCAATCATCGGTTGGTTTTTCAAAGAACCGATT
>CAJVYN010000065.1 GCA_913009355.1 uncultured bacterium
TTTCTTTTTTTTTTTTTTTTTTCAAGCAGAAGACGGCATACGAGATAAAGGAATGTGACTGGAGTTCAGACGTGTGCTCTTCCGATCTAGATATACCTTAAAGCCGACATGCTCGCTAAACCTTTTAGCGTAATAAAGCGGGCTGGGCCTTCCGGCATAATTTTTCGAGAGCTTCGAAAGCTCAGCCGCGAATCGCTCATCTTCGTAAAAGCGGTAAAACGCCTCTTCTAATTCTTCCAATACCGGTATCAAAACTTCCGGCACATAGAAGCCGCCATAGTCTCCGAATCTACCCTTATATTTCATAGCGAATTTCCTTATCCTCTCAAGTGCCTTATATTTTCGAACAGTTTTTTCATTTTCTTATGGTCTTTTTTGCCCGGCGTTTTTTCAATGCCGCTGCATACGTCAATTCCGTAAACCCCCAGTTCAACCGCCTCTGCCGCATTGTCGGGATTTATCCCGCCAGCCAAGAAAATACGTTTTTCTATATGCCCTATAATATTCCAGTCAAAAGTTATCCCCGTACCGCCGTACTTTTCAGGATGGAAAGCGTCCAGCAGAATAGCATCTGTGAAAAAACTGTCCGCCCTTTTGATATCTGTTTGGTCTTTTACCCGCAGCGCCTTCATAGTTTTTACATTAAGGGAAAGAAACGACTGGCAGAACTGTGGGTCTTCGTCGCCGTGTAGCTGAACCCAGTCCAATTGGCATTGGTTTATGGTTTCTCGGATTTGCTCAAACGAAGCATTCACAAATACACCGGCAATATCTATAAAAGCCGGCAGTTTGCTTATTATCTCTTTCGCCTTTTCCGGCGATACAAACCGTGGGCTTCTCGAATAAAAATTAAAGCCTAACAAGTCCGCCCCCATATCCATCGCAGCCGCAGCATCCTGGTAATTGGTAATACCACAAATTTTAACTTTCACTATCAACATATTCGTCGCTCGTCGCTCGTCGCTCGTGACCCGTTGCTCGGGGCACGAGCCACGGATCACGGGGCACTATTTGAGATTTCGATTAACTTTTCCAGACAGGCCAATGCCTTGCCGTCGCTGACCGAGGCATTCGCTATTTTAATTGCCGATTCGAAATCGTCAGCTAAATTGCCGGCGATTATGGCAGCGGCAGCGTTTAGAATAACAATATCTTTGCGAGGCCCGCTGTCTTTACCGCCTACAATGTCCATTAGAACCCTTGCGCTGGTTTGTGCATCAGCTACTTTCAGCTCCTCTACGCCGGCCGACGCTATACCTAAATCTTCCGGATTTAATTCCCTGCTTGTAATCCGGCCGTTTCTTAGTTCAAGGATTTTGGTAACTGCCGCTGTACTTATCTCATCCAATCCATTACTATGAACCACCATTGCGTACCGAACAGCTAATAATTTAAGTGCCTCGGCTATTCGTTCCATTAAATTTTCATCGGCTACGCCCAATACCTGGGCCTGTGCATTGGCTGGATTTGCCAAAGGCCCAAGAATGTTGAAGACCGTTCTAAAGCCAAGACTCTTTCGTATCGGCTGAACATATTTCATTGCCGGGTGGAACATCGGTGCGAACATAAATCCGATGTGTGCCTGCTTTATGCACTCTGCTACGATTTCGGCAGCAGCATCTATTTTAACACCTAATTCGGCCAACACATCCGCTGAGCCGCAACTGCTGGTTATGCCGCGATTGCCGTGCTTGGCGATATAAACCCCCGCCCCTGCTGCCACCAACGCCGACGTGGTTGAAATGTTAAAGGTTTTTATCGCTGCCCCGCCTGTGCCGCAGGTGTCAACCAGATTATCGACATCAACGTTTACAGCGACGGCATGTTTTCGCAGTGATTTGGCAAGTCCGGCTAATTCTGCCGCTGTTACTCCTTTGGCCCGCATCGCTGTAAGAAAGGCTGCAATTTGGACCTCGCTGACCTGGCCTTCAAAGACAATATCCAGCAAGCTCGCTGCCTGTTCGAAGCTCAAACTTTTCCCCTGCAGTAACGGCTCGATATATTCAATTATGGTTGCCATATTCAATTTCCGATTTTAAACTTCCGTTTTTTTGCGATTGACAGAATGTTTTCGATTATTTTACCGCCTGCGGGTGTTAAAATGCTTTCCGGGTGAAACTGTACGCCGAATATCGGCAATTTCTTATGCTCAAGCCCCATAACAATGCCTTCAAACTGAGCGGTTTGTTCCAGGCAATCCGGCAGCTTCAGCACACAAAGACTGTGATAGCGTCCGGCCTGCAGCGGATTTTCGACGCCGGCAAAGACGCCCCCTTCATTATGTGTTACTCGTGAGCCCTTGCCGTGCATCGGCTCCGGTGCATGGCCGATTTCGCCGCCGAAATACTGCGCAACCGCCTGATGCCCCAGACATACGCCGAATATTGGCAGTTTGTCCTTGAAATAATCTATCGCTGAAAGCGTTACACCAGCCGTATCCGGCGTGCCAGGCCCGGGCGAAATCACAAGCAGGTCAGGAGCAAATTCATCAGCCAATCGTTTAAGTTCCTCAAGCTCGGTATCAGCACGATAAACCTTGGCCCGGCAATTACGCTTACAAAAATCATCGACCAGATTATATGTGAACGAATCGAAGTTATCGATGAACAAAACTTTTCTGTTTATATCTCTCATAAGATTTCGCTTTCAATTCTATCCACAAATAGCACGCAGGCAGGACATTGCTTTATGTTCGGTTTCTTCAAATTCAGTCTTCGGAACGCTATCGTGTACGATGCCTGCGCCGACTCGAATGTATGCGGTGTGGTTCTTGACCTGTAAACTTCTTATGGTAATACAACTGTCGAATTGGCCATCCACAGTCAGATAACAAACAGCTCCGCCATAGTAGCCGCGTTTGGTTTTTTCAAACAGACGTATCAGCTTCATTGCTTCAATTTTCGGAGCCCCTGTAAGTGTTCCCATATTCATAGTGGCAAGGTATGCGCTCAATGCGTCAAGATTGTCTGCGAGTGTGCCCTTAACGTTACTTACCAGATGCTGTACCGAAGCGTATTTTTCGGCTGTCAGCAGTTCGGTAACTACTCTGCTGCCCGCCTCAGCCACTCGCGCAATATCATTCCTGGCCAAGTCAACCAGCATTATATGCTCAGCCAATTCTTTGCGGTCAAGTTTCAGCTCAGCTTCATATCTAAAATCGGTATCGGCATCGATGTTCTTTCCGACCCTGCCTCTGGGTTTTGTGCCGGCTATGGGCCTGATCTCTACATAGCGAGTCTCGGTTCCACTGACGCGCAAATTAAGTTCCGGACTGGAACCCATCAATATCGTATTAGGAGTATTGAGATAAAACATATACGGCGAAGGATTTAATTCCCTCAGCCGCTTATAAACATCCAACGGCTCATCCGGACAGGGTTCTAATTTCGTCCTGCTCAAAACCACCTGAAAAATATCGCCGTCGATAATGTGCCGCTTGGCGTCGTTAACCATCTTTTCGTACTCAGTCTGGTCGGTATCCGTTGAAGCAGGCAGCAACGAGCCGGTAAACTTTTGGCCCTTCGGCGTCTCAGACCGTGCAATGTTAAAATAGTAATCGAAACAATCCTGCGCTTCGGCGATTGCAGCTTCACGGTCGCCGTCGGTTATCATTACATTGACAACCACATAACCCTTGCCTGCTGCATGGTCCATCAAAAAGATATTATCAGCGAAATAAAGTTCATAATCAGGATTGCCGAGCAGGTCATCTTTACTGGAGGGCAGCTTCTCGAACTGGTCTATAAAATCGTAGCTTAGAGCACCAAGAAGTCCGCAAGTTACGCGGAATGGTTTGCTCGCCAGTCTAAAAGCAAACGCAACCGCCCGCAATACATCCATTTGGTTCGTACTTTGCAGCCTGGATTGTTCATCAACTGTTTTCCTGGTTTGCTTAATTCGGCCGACAATTGTCTCCGAGCTGAACTCGACCGATTTGCAAAAGCTAAATCTTTCTTTTGTTTCTGCGGATAAATATTTTATTATTCGCCTGCCGGTTCTGCTTAAAGCCTTGATGGTAAATGCGTTACCCGTGCCGGTAAGATAAAGGCCCGGCCTTGCTGTGCCAAAGCTCAAGGCATTTTCCGCCAGATAGTCAGTTGCCTCGAACAAGCAGCAGTTTCTTGACCGGCCGTAGTCGCTAAGTTTGGCGAAAAAATCTACCGTGTCGTCTATCCGGATTTCCTTGACAACAGGGATTATTTGCCCCGGCTTTGCATTGAGTATTTTTTCTCTATAATCGTCCATATCTCGTATCTCGTATATCGTATTGCGTATATTGTATTGCGTCAAGCACATATCGTATAGTCTATTACAGATGTGCCGCACGCAACGAATACGCAAATACAAATAAAAAAACACAGCCTCTTTTTTCGATAGGCTGCGTTTTTCGCAAATTCAATAAATTGTGTACAGCAAATTACCGCTCACCTACAGGATTTCATCCCTCAGGCCACCACCAGTTAGCAGTATTTCTACGGTTAATTTGCCTCATAGTATTAGTATTAAACCAGGTTCGCTCGATTTTGTCAAGGATAATCGTAAGAATTTAAAGAATCAGGATGTGACCGAAACACGGGTTTCTGTCTTGTAAATATAGCTGTAATATTATAATATGACGACTGTTTTACAAGGAGGCATAGAAAATGGCAGAAGAATTAATCGGCATAATAGGCGGCAGTGGTCTTGGCGATGCGCTGGCCGGGCATATAGTTGATGCAGAATTTTGTGATATTGAAACGCCGTTCGGCAAGCCGAGTACGGCCATTTGTGTCGGTAGATTAGGCGAAAAGAAGATCGCATTTCTCAATCGCCACGGCAAGGGACATAAACTTTCTCCAAGCGAAGTCCCGTTTGCCGCCAATATTTTTGCCTTGAAAAAACTCGGCGCCCGCACGGTGATAAGCAGCGGAGCGGTAGGTTCACTTCGTGAGGAAATTGCTCCCGGTGATTTGGTTATCGTTGACCAGTTTATTGATAAAACGTTCAAACGACAAAGCAGCTTTTTTAACGATTTTGCAGCGGTGCACTGCGAGATGGCTGAGCCGACCTGCGGACGACTCCGAAAGCTGATTTACGATACAACTGCAAGTATCGATGTAACGACACATCCGAAAGGAAGTTACGTTTGCATGGAAGGGCCACAATTTTCCACACGGGCCGAATCCCTGATGCACAGGGCCTGGGGCGGTGATTTGATTGGTATGACCGCTATGCCGGAAGCTAAACTGGCCAGAGAAGCACAAATTTGCTACGCACTGATTGCACTGCCGAGCGATTACGACTGCTGGCGTCCGCACAAGGCAGACAAGAATAAGCAAACACTTCTAAAAGAGATTATTGCAAATCTGCAAACGGCAACAGAGAACTGCCTGAAACTTATCGATGCTGTTTTGACAAGCAGCCGTGAACTTGTTTGCGAGGATTGCTGCTGTAGAAAGAGTCTCGATTTGGCGGTCTGGACCGACCAGAGCCAAATTGACCCGGCTGATAAAGAAAAGCTGAAAGTGCTTTTCGAATAGCTCGAATAGCATATAGTGGATAGAAGAGAGCCAGATTTGAAAGGATAAAAGAGATGAAAAGGTCGGCACAGAAAGTGTTTGTTTTAGCAATTGGTGTTATTATGTTTATGTTAATCGCAGGCTGTGAAGAACAGAATATATCGAATACGAAAAAGGGCAGACTCGTAGCCGTCGAAAATATTCGGCTAAAAAAAGAATTAGAACAGCGTGATAAGGAAATCGAAAAACAGGAAAAGCTGCTCGAAAAATGTCTGCAGGAAAAGATTCTTTTGGAGGAGAAGGTACGAAAAGGTATTCGAGACCAGGTGAATGATATTTTAGGAGTTGTTATTGAAGAAAGTGCGAAACTGCGTCAGGAAAATAAGAAGCTCAAAACGCAAATAGAACAGCTCAAAAAAGAACTCGCAGAAGTTAAAAAAGATCCGAGTCTTAAACCTTAACTATTTCGACTGGATACTTTCTGGGCAACTTTTAAGCAATCGGGCAATTTTTGTTGGGGGTAATGTTTCTGCATTGCCGCTGCAACCAGTCCTACAAACATAGGATGGGGCTTTAGCGGGCGGGAAGTGAGGCATGGATGTGCCTGGGTGCCACAAAAGTACGGATGGGACGGAATTTCCAATATCTGCATAATCGGCTGGTTCGGGGCTTTCCCGGAAAACACTAAGCCGGCCTTTTCCAGTGACTCAATATAGCGAGGGTCAACCTCATAACGATGCCTGAATCGCATTCTAACCGAATCTGTTTTGCCGAAAAGCTTCCACGCTAACGTCCGGGGTTTTAGTTCTATATCCCTTCCGCCAAGGCGCATATTTCCACCCAGACCTTCTATTTTTTTCTGCTCCGGCAATATATCAATTACCGGCTCGGGACAATCCGGCTCAATCTCAACGCTGTTAGCTTCAGCCAGACCACAGACGTTGCGAGCGAATTCTATAACAGCCATTTGAAAGCCAAAGCACAGCCCCAGATAAGGTAAATTATTTTCTCTGGCATATCTTATACACGCAATTTTGCCTTCGGCGCCGCGTGTACCGAACCCGCCGGGGACAATAATACCGTCAACGTTGTTAAGATGCCCGGCTGCTGTTTCATCAGTAATGCCGGTCGTTTCAATCCACTTAATCTTGACATTGCAGCCAAGCCCAATACCTGCATGTTCGAGAGCATTGATTATCGATGCATAGCTGTCACGAACGGATGTGTATTTACCTGTGATGCCGATGGTTATTTCATAGTCAGCGGTACCGATTTTATCGGTGAAATCACACCACTGAGCCCAGGCCTTACGTTCGTGCCGCAGATTGATTCTGTCCTCGATTTTGAGCAGTCTTGCGACCTCAAAATCCAGGCCGCAGTCTCGCAGCATTGCCGGTATCATATAGATACTGGCAGAATCGGGCATACTGAAAACTCTTTCAAAGGGGACATTACTATATATGCTGATTTTCTGCCGGGCCTTTTCATTGACCGGATTAGCAGCTCTGCAGGCAATGATATCCGGCTGAATACCGCATTGCATAAGCTGCTTGATACCTAATTGAGCGGCCTTTGATTTCTGCTCGCCCAGGGTTTTTGGTTCCAATATATAGGTCAGGGCTACGAAGCAGCAACTATTGGGGCCCTCCTCATAAGCCAGCTCACGTATCGCCTCGATATAATAGGCGTTCTCCAGGTCGCCGACCGTGCCGCCAATTTCGACAAACACTATATCAGCATCGCTTTCCATTGCCAACCGGCGCAGCTTCAACTTAACCTCGCCGGTAACATGCGGTATCATTTGAACGTCTCTGCCGAGATAGTCGCCGTGGCGTTCCTTGTGCAGGACAGAACTGAATATCTGGCCGCTCGTTGCAAAGTTTGCCCCGCTTAAATCCTGATTTAGCATCCTCTCGTAGGTACCCAGGTCCATATCGCATTCCATACCGTCGTCCAGCACAAACACCTCGCCGTGCCGAAGCGGATTTAGCGTCCCGGAATCTATATTCAAATAGCCTTCGAGCTTAATCGGAGTAACTTTCAGGCCCTTATCCTGCATAAGTTTGGCCAGACAGGATGAAAATATACCCTTGCCCAAGCCGCTCATCACAGTGCCCAGGACAAAACAATAACGGGTTTTGCCCTTTTTATAGCCAGCCGGCACCGGCGAGAAAAATTCGCTATCAGTTGAAGTATCACTAACAGAAGCCAGTAAATCTTTATTCTTCGACATAAATTTCCCTTTTTTTTAATTTGCCACAGAGGGCACAGAGAACACAGAGAGAAAATACTAAATCATTTTTTATTTTGCCACAGAGGGCGCCGCTTTTTCACAAATAATTCCTTAACAGTTTCAAACAATCCATGTTCACAATCTGTATCCGTGGTGAGTTCTTGCCAGCTTCAGGATGAACCGGACATCTATCGATTATACCCTGTCTTATACCTTCTATTTCTTTCGGTTCCAACCCTAATGCGGTTCCATATACACTAGTAGTCTGTCAAGATTGAGCTTGTGGGTACAATCGTTTCAGTTTAATCCTGGCATCGGTAGTGGTAAACTGCCAATCGACACCCTTTTGTAATCCATTTCGTTCCACATTCCAACTGCGACATTCTGATTCCAGCACTTCAAAACTTTCAATACGACGATTAAGGCATTGACGGCTTAACACACTCAATTCTGTTTCTGCAATGTTCAGCCAACTGCCGTGCTTCGGAGTATAATGAATCTCCAGACGACGGGCAAGGTCTCTGGCTTTGGCAGGCTCAAAAGCTTCGTATAAAGAACCAATACTGTGCGTATTCAAATTGTCCATAACCAACACAACCACTTCTGCATCAGGGTAATCTTCTTCCAACAAGATACGTATCTGCTCAGCCCAATCCAGCCGTTTGCGATAATTGGTAACACTGACTCGTCTCCATCCACCCAAAGGCTCAGTGAACATGAAAACATTGGTTACGCCGCACCGCTTATATTCCACATCGTATCGTTGTGGATACCCAGGTTTGGCAGCAATAGGGATACGAATATCTGCTATAAGTTGTTTGCTTGTCTCATCCATACACACTACCGGTCGGTTTGGGTCATAAGGCCGCAAGTATACGTCAAGTATATCCTCCATTGCCGCCACGAATTCGCAACTATTTTCCGGAGGAATACACCAGCATTGATGTAGATGCGGCTTTAACACATTTTTTTTAGTGCCTGTCGCACCGTTTCATGTGAAATATCCGGCACAATTTCCAGTTCAACTAATTTGTCCGCCAGCAGTCGTAAATTCCATTTATTTCTTCCTTCTGGAGGCTCTGAGCAACGCAAGGCAATCAAATGTGCTTCAACCTCGCCATCAACAATGCGTTTGCGAGAAGGACGCTCTTGTTTTTTGCGAACCAGAGCAGCCTGCACTCCCTGCTCGACAAATCTAAGCCGAATAGCGTGGATTGTGTTGGTATGGATGCCAAAGGCCTCAGAAATCTGGTTGTCCGTCCATGCTGAACCTTTTTTGGATTCATCTGCCTGAAGTAAAACTCTGGCATGTGTAATTTTTCGAGCTGCTGCTTTGCCTTTCGATACCAATTCGCTCAATTCTTTCCGTTCTTCACTTGTCAGTTCTACAACATATTTTTCCATAGCCGATTCTCCTTAGTAAGGCCCAATATATTATGTCCTTATGAAGGTATCGGCAAATATCATTCACTTACATTAACAATCTTGACAGACTACTAGTATATGGGCCGATTATGTCAGGGAACCGCAAAATATCCATGTTCTCTTTAGCATATCCAAAACCAAGAACAAAAATTTGCTCTGCTTCTTTAATCAATTCCTGTGCTTCGTTTAATCCTAGATTCTCCGACTCCTCATATATTGTTTTCAAGTTTTCTTTACATCTAGCCAAAAGGTTGTGTGTAATTTCATGTTTATACCCGACGCCATTTTTGGTATCTTGCCAAGTTAAAGCTGCTATTTCCCCATATAAATGAATAATCTTAATTCCATTTAGCTGCTCAATAACTTTTTCTTCTGAAACTTGACCAAAGGAATTTATCAAGCTCTCATAAAGAAATTGCTCCAAAGACCTGTCATAGTTGAACGTTATAAAAGAGATTTTATTCTTGGAAAAAGCGCACAGATTTTTCCCGTTGGTTATGGTATTAGTTAGTCTGTCAAACAAATGAAAATACCAATCTTCCCCTTCTTTAGCTTTTTCTCGGAAATCACTTTTTCGTTCAGCATCAAATATTGCCAATGCTATTGCATACTTGCCAGCATTTGCCCAATGTGGATTTCTGGCCATAAACAAATCGATAGACCTTGTTGACGAGTTGAAAAAGGACTCCGCAAATTTTTTTAGGTCTTCCCTTCTCATACTACCGGATTTTTCCATTTCAGACTGATTTAGATGGCGACAAAAAAACTGATCGATTCCTGGACTCTCGCAGATTTCTTTACGCAACTGTGCCCCAGAAGGGTAACCATAAGGGCAACTTGCACCTGCACCTAAAACAAAAACTGTTTTTTTATCTATCAATCTCTGTGTCCTCTGTGGCTATTTTTTATGTCTTTTAACGAACTCGGCGTACTGCTGGGGTGTGTCTATTCCGTCGCAGGTGTGTTCGACCTTGCCGACCAGGATTGGGAAACCATTCTCTATCGCTCGCAACTGCTCAAGCCTTTCGATTTTTTCCAAGCCGCTCTGCGGCAAAGCGGTAATTTTCAGCAGAAATTCCTTTCTGTAAGCGTAAATTCCCAGATGCCGCAGATAATTTGCTGTTTTCCCCGCTCCGCCTGCAGCTCTGTCGTAAGGAATAACCGACCGTGAAAAGTATATCGCAAAGTTATCGCTGTCAACTACAACCTTCACAATATTCGGGTCTTTTACCTGCTCGCTGTTTTCAAACTCCGCAGCTAAAGTAGCCATTCCACAGTTTTGAGTTTCAAGTTTCAAGTTTTGAGCTTCTATCAGAAGCTGGGCCAGCAAGTCGATATTTCCCGGCTCAATCTCCGGCTCATCGGCCTGGACATTCAGTACAATATCAACATCCATATCGGCGACGGCTTCGGCGATACGGTCGGTTCCGCTTTTGTGCGCCGGTGAGGTTAAAATACATTCGGCGCCGAACGATTTTGCCGCAGCAGCAATCCTTTCATCATCGGCTGCTATTATCACCTTGTCGGGTAACTTAGCCAGGCAGGCCTGTTCCCAGGTGTGCTGGATAAGGAATTTGCCGGTATCTTTGGCGAGAACTTTACCGGCGAATCTGGTAGAACCGAAACGAGCAGGTATTACAGCCCAAACTTTCACTTTTCACTAAACCTTCCCGAATGTGAAAACAGCATTGTTACTTCCCAGTTGTCAATTGTCAATAGAAAACAATCAATAAAAGTAACCGGTCAGTTATGGGTGGGAAGAGGCTTGTTATGACGAGTCGAAGCTGAAGATAGCTTTATTCGGATCGATATTGGTTTGTTCGGTGAGTTTGTCAAGGGCAGATTTAAAAGCTATCGTTACA
>CAJVYN010000066.1 GCA_913009355.1 uncultured bacterium
ATGTGAGAATGAATTTGCGGAAATAATTTTACTTCTTTTTTTTTTTTAATGATACGGCGACCACCGAGATCTACACTCTTTCCCTACACGACGCTCTTCCGATCTAAGATTATTGAAGCTAATTTCCTTGCCGCCGGCTAACAGAATAGCGCTACTAACCGAGGTTTCCGGGCCTGCCGGCAGCTTATAGAACGCTGCGCTTTGATGAGGATTTTCGCCGTAACGCAGAGATGTTTCTTTCTTGAGGGCGATAGAAACCTTTTCCGGATACTCTATACCAGCTCTGCCGTTGAGATACTTCGCTATGGCAGCGTCATACGAAGCTGTCAGGCCAAAGGCAATCCGTGCAAAATCACTGCGCAATTTCTCATTCACAGCGCCATCGCTGCTTTGCATCTGCTCGAGTACCTTATCGTACTGGTCCGGGTTTGTAACAACCGTTACGAATTTATGATTCTTCGCAGCCGAGCGAATCATACTCGGGCCGCCAATATCAATGTTTTCAATCGCTTCTTCCAATGTGCAGCCGGCTTTAGTAATGGTCTGTTCAAACGGATATAGATTCACACAAACCAAGTCAATCGGCTCAATGTTATGCTCAGCCATTGCAGCGGTGTGTTCACTTTTGTCCCGAAGTCCCAACAGGCCGCCGTGAATCTTAGGGTGAAGTGTCTTTACCCTGCCGTCCATCATTTCCGGAAAGCCGGTAACTGACTCAATACCAGCGACACTCACGCCCGCTTCGCTTAGCTTCTTAGCCGTCCCGCCGGTGCTGATTATCTTAACACCCATTCCGCTAAGCGCTGCGGCAAAATCAACAATACCCTCCTTATCCGAAACACTTATCAACGCCGTCTTAATTTTCACATCCATTTGAACTGAACTCCCTTTAAAAAATTCTTAATTTTCTTATTGAGTGTTGTGTTGCCGTACTAAATAACCCCCAGGATAAACATAGGGGCTAAACTACAAACTCAAGCGGGGTAGATATTATTCAACCGGTTTTATACAGGCGATACGACCGGCCTTGTCGGCAATATAGATTTTCGAATCCGTCACGTTGGCCGTGTACCTCGAAACCGGCGCAAAATTAACCGAATACAACTGCTTAGCCCTCTTATTGTCCATCACTGCCAGTGTGCCTGCATTTGTAATCACATAAGCCTTTCCATTCGCTTCAGCTAACAAATCAACGCCTTCAGCCAACAGCCATAAAGCATCACCGCTTCTTTTATCTATAGCCAACAAGCCTTTACCACGAACATATTGATAAAGCACCCCTTGCGTTATCCTCGGAGCCCTGTCAAGGACTGCCTCGGTCTGATACTTCCAGACAAGCCGGCCTGTAAGTATGTTAATCCTGTAAATATTTGTATCCCGGCTGGCAACAAATAATGATTCCGCATCCCTTACAATCGGGGCGACAATACCGCCGCCAGCATCAAATTGCCACAGCCGTCTCGGCCTGTCCGGAGTGATACTAATTACGTTGCCTGCGTCGGTGGCAAAAATAACAAAATTCTCGTCGGCAATAATCGAGGTAATCATCGAATCGTTCTGGGCGGCAACCTCAAAAACCTGAACCTTGTCCCCGGCACGCAACGTATGCATACGCCTGTCAACCCCGCCCAAATAGAAATACGAGCTGTTGCGGGCAACAGGGCAGGTCGCACTAATCAGCAGGCGTTTGACACTACGCTCTGTACCGAATTCAGGGTTAATCTCAACTAACCTGTTGCCAATCAGAGAAAAAAGCTCATTGCTCTTGGCTCCTTCGATCTTGCTCAGGACAGGCGTATAAAGCCCCAGCCCAAGTACTGGAAAACCAGTCTGAGCAACAAACCTGCTGAATATCACATTGCCCTTTTCCCTGTTCAATGAGACCATATAATTGCGGTCCGACAACGCATAGATGCGATTACCAAGAATAAATAATTGTTCTAAACTTTCCTTTTTTCCTATCGGCAGCTCATTCTGCCAGAGGATTTCCAACTTGCCGGCTGCGAGAAGCTGCGGCGAAACAAGCCATTGCGATAAGCCATCGCTCGCTGCCCGTTGCCCGGGGCTGGAGTTACGGGCAGCACAGCCGGCTGCAACGCACAAAAACAAAAGGCCAAGTATGAATTTTGAGTTGAATTTTGAATTTATTCCAGAATCCGACGTTTGCGCCATCTCTATAATCCTCTTAGTGGTTCATAGTTCGTTATTTGTTACTCGATATTCTTATCCGCTGTCCACTAAATGCTGTCAACATAGTCAGCCAAATCAATATTACGCTCAGACTCAAATTCTGACATCTGCTCAATGCGCTCGATATCGTCCTGTATTCGGTTGGCCAGCTTAAATATATAGGGCTTTCCGGCTAAGCGGTTTCGAAGGTCGTCAAGCATCGGCTCCCATGCGTCATCATATAATCGCGACTTGAGAATAACCAGCATACGATGCTCGTCGCTCAAGCCCTTAACAAAGTCGCTAACGGCCTTGCTGACAGCAGTATCACCGCTCTTATCACTATTTCCAGAAGGCTCAGTCATTTGCTACAACCTCTCTTCAGCCCAAATACTAACCCGCAAACCAGAAATTGCAACAACTTTTCCCTTTAACCTCCCAAAAACGTTTTTGTGGATTATATTGGAATTTTGGCGTAAAATCCTACTTCCAATAAGCCGATATGGGAATTGGTGAAATAACGCCAATTTTTGAGTCAGGTACAGATGAAAAAACAATGAAAAAGACTTTATTGATAATTGTTTGCGTTTTGCTCTCTACAGCAGCGGTATCTTTCGGTGGGGCTGAGCCGCTGGCCAATGATGGCAAAAGCGGTCTGTACGCAAGGTCTATCGAACAAGTGCTGCGACTGGATGCCGAAGAAGTCGATTTGGCTACTGCTGTTTTGATTATTTCAGAGCGGTGGAATGATAATGTGTACGGTCGAAGATATATATCAAAAATAGATGATATGGCGTTGGAAATTCGCTCCCGGCTCGAAGCCAAAAGACTGAAGGCGAACTATAAAGCAATTGCGGTAATAAATAAGTATTTGTTTGATGAGTTGGGATTCGAATCGGTTCCAGAGGCAAATAATCCGAATGATTTGTTTTTGCACTCCGTGATGGATAGGAAACGAGGGTACTGCCTGAGTCTTTCGGTTCTTTATCTTTCACTCGGAGAACGACTTGGCCTGCCCTTGTATGGCGTAGTTGCACCAGGACACTTTTTTGTCAGATACGACGACGGACAAATACGTTTTAATATTGAAGCAACCAGCAAAGGCGGAAACGCTACTGACGAATACTATATAAATAAATTTAAGGTGCCGCAGGGTGATAACGACAATATTTATATGGTGAACCTGAATAAGATTCAGACGTTAGGCTGTTTTTTTAACAACCTCGGCAATAGTTACAGCGATATCGGCAATACAGAATCCGCATTGCTCGCCCTTGAAAGAGCTGTCCAGATAAATCCATCCCTGGCTGAGTCCAGGATTAATCTGGGTAATGTTTACCTGAATACCGGAAGGATAAAGGATGCGATATACGAATACCAAACGGCTTTGAAAATCAATCCAAACGATGCCAAGGCGCATAACAACCTTGGAAATGCATACACTAAAAAAGATTGGCTGAACGATGCGATTTCGCAATACAGCAGGGCACTGCAACTGGACCAGAATTTCACAGATGCGTACAAAAATCTTGCCAACGCTTACTGCAAGCGTGAAATGTTCGGGCTGGCCGTAACACAGTTGAAACAGGCAATTATTTTAGAGCCGAAAAACGCTTTACTGTACAGCCAGTTAGGCAATGTTTATAGCCAGGCCGACGATTGTGAAAGAGCAATATTACAATATAAAAATGCATTGAAGATTGACTCCAATTTGGCTGAGGCCAACTACGGCATGGCTGTTTGCTACAACAAATTGGGCCTGGTTGATGATGAAATTCGAGCGTATAAAAAGGCTCTGGCCAGCGAACCTGATATGGTGGCTGCTTTAATGAACCTGGGAAATGCGTATTTCGGGAGGCAGAAGTATGACGCAGCTATTGAACAATATAAAAAGGCTATTCGAATAAAGCCCGATAACGGCACGATTCATTATAATCTTGGAGCGGCGTATTTCAATAAAACCGATTATGAGCTGGCGTGGGAACATATAAAGATAGCTGAGCAATTAGGCGCCGAGATTGCCGAGGACCTGCTCGATGCTATCGAAGATAAATTGTAATAACAAAAATAAACCCGGTGTACCCACCAGGCTGAATCCTGAATACAGGTAATGGCCAGGGGGGACACGCAGTTCGATATCCATTTCAGAGAGGCAACTGCAGGAGAGCCGATATCCAAATTAGCTTGACAAAAGCCGGTTTAAAAGTTACGCTTGATAACGTCAAACGTAGGTCTGAGCATTAAACTGAATTGTTTTTTAGGGTGTTTATAACAATGGGAATGAAATATACGATTTTTGCTACTCTGGTGATGTTTTTAGTTTTAGTGATAAATCCGGATTCCAAAGCTGTCAGTCTCAGGAAGATTAATGAGGTACGGAATAAGGGGGTGCTCGATAGCAGAGACTTTGAGATTATCGACAATTTTGTTGCCCAGGCCGTGCGAGAGTTGGTGAAGACCAGAGATTTTACATCTATAGCAAGCGCTCGTGCGGTTATTTTGTCCAGCGCCAGTTCCAGCACGGAAAGCGCTGACGCCCAGTATGATGAACAGTTTTTTGAGTCGGCTAATAAATATATCGCCAAAGCTTTCGAACAGGCTGAGATGCTAACGCCGGAAGACCGCAAATTCAAAGCAATTCTTAATCTTTTGATACTGGTAGATAACCTGGAAGACGTTCGGCTGGCAGATTTGGCTATCAAGATGTTAAATAATGAAAATACGGCTATTCGCTACTGGGCAGTTCATTCTGTTACCAACCCTGCTATTACAGAGCAGTTGAATTCCACAAACACCGCTAATTTGATTCTGGCCTCTAAGATAGTAGGGCGACTTGAAGAATTAGTCGATGATGCCAATCCTGAGATGATAGCCCTGATGGCTGAATTTGCAGCTAAGGTGAAAATTCCACAGGGAGAGAATTTGCTGCTGAAGATAGCGGATATGCGAATAAGCAAATATGCTGACTGGACTGTGGATTATGAGCTTTTGGATGCTGCCATCTTAAAATTGCTCTATGGCAAGTTGTCTTCGGCAAAGCTGAAGAAGTCCCTGCCGGCAACAAGCAGGGACAGGGCTGCTGTTGCCCGCCGATTCGAACAATTGTATTCTTACGCTATGCAAAGGTATATTAAGGATATCAATGGGGGGGATTTTCTAAGTGTTACGGAGAAACGCCAGTTGGCTTCGGTATTGGTCGAGGTGGAGAAAAACTGTATCAGCAGACTCCTAAGGCCACAATCAACTATTAGAAGGGCAGTTGAGAAGAACGATGTAATGAGCCTTTTGAAGGAGCATAGTAGATTATTCGGGGACGAAACGGGGCCTGGCAAATTAGCGTTGGAGCTGAAATTTGATTACGGCGAAACTCCGGATGGCAACAAGCGTACCGCACCGCTTGTTCTGCCTGACCCACCCAAAGAATTGATAATGGATTATTGATAATTCGATACTCACGACGCAGTACGACATACGGGGGGCAAATAAGCTTTCGCTTTTTGCAAAGGGATTTTGCATTGAAGTTTTTAAGTGTTGTATTTACAGCGGCCCTGTTGATTATTGCAGGATGTGATGGTTCGCCGCAAGGTACCGATTCAAACGAGATCACATTGCATACGGCCTTAGCGGCTAAGGTGCGGGGGCTTGACCCGGGCGATATTGGAGATACAACTTCCTCTTTAGTTGCCAGCCAAATTTTTGAGTGTCTTTATCAATATCATTATTTGAAACGGCCTTATGAACTTATCCCCCAATTGGCCGCAGATATGCCCCAGACAAGTGAAGACGGACTTACTTATACGATAAAGATTAAGAGGGGCATTTATTTTGCGGACGACCCCTGTTTTGAGGGGGGCAAAGGCAGAGAACTTAAGGCAAGCGACTTCGTTTTTGCATGGAAAAGAATCGCTGATATTAAGTATTTGAGCAAAAATTGGTGGATTTTTGATAATAAAATTGTTGGACTCGACGAATTTCGTGAATATACAAAAGGGTGCAAAAGACGTGAAGACGTCGATTATTCCCGGTCCGTGGAAGGATTACAGACACCTGACGATTATACACTTGTTATAAAGCTCAAAAAACCCTGGCCTCAGATAACATATCTTCTGGCACATTTGCCCACTGCCCCGATTGCCAAAGAGGCTGTTGATTACTACGGTAAAAATATTATGAATCACCCGGTGGGAACAGGCCCTTTTAGATTGAAACTCTGGAATCGTGGAAGTTATATTGAACTGGTTAAGAATCTTAACTTTAGAGACGAATTTTATCCCTCTGAAGGTGAGGCGGATGATTTAGCAAAAGGGTATCTGGTCGATGCGGGAAAGAAGCTGCCGATGGTTGATAGGATACTGATGATGATTGTCCAGGAGAACCCGCCGAGGTGGTTTCTGTTTATGCAGGGTAAAATCGATGCAGCAGGTATTCCAAAAGATAACTTTAACGAAGCAATTGACCAGAGAGGTGGATTGACAGCCCAGATGCAGAAGCGAAATATCAGTCTTCGTATATTCCGCGACCCAAGCTCATATTGGCTGGGTTTTAATATGGAAGATGACCTGCTCGGTAGCAATAAGCCCTTGCGCGAAGCTATAAGCTGTGCTGTGGATAGGGTGAAATATATTGAGTTGTTTACTAATAATCGAGGAGAGCTTGCTTATGGTTTTATTCCTCCGTTGATGAAGGCTTACGACCCCTAGATTAAAGAGATAGTTAAAACGGTATATAACCCTGAAAGAGCTATACAGTTGGTGAAACGAGCAGAGCAGGTTTATGGTGGCAAGCTGCCTAAGCTTACACTTGCGATGCCGGGCACGGACGTGGTTTTTAGACAGCGTGGAGAGTTTCTGTCGCGCTGCTTCAAAGAGGTCGGCCTGGATGTAGAGATCGACTATATGGATTGGCCTACATTCCAAAACAAAGTGAAAACTAAAAGTGCTCAAATGTTTACACTTGGCTGGATTGCCGATTACCCCGATGCAGAAAACTTTCTACAGCTTTTCTATAGCAAGAATGCTTCGCCGGGGCCGAACAATTTTAACTATTCCAATCCCGAATTCGATAAGATATATGAGCAAATTGCGGTTATGCCTGACAGCGATGAGCGGACCGAACTTTACCGAAAGGCTGAACGGATAGTTGTTGAGGATTGTCCAGCGGTATTTTTAATGCATGGTGTTGCATATGTGCTGCATCACGATTGGCTGTATAATTACAAGCCGAATGCGTTTGGTTATGGTTTGAGTAAATATCGACGAATTGATAATACAAAGCGGTTGGCTTATAAGGAACTTCTGAAGGTCATTAAATGATTACGTATATCATACGACGGCTTCTGTATACGATACCAATTGTATTTGGTGTCTTATTGATTACATTTATACTTTTCATTGTGGTTAGTGGGGATACTTCTGTGGAGGAGGCCGGCAAATCGGCCAGTAAGGAAACTATTGAGGAAATAAGAAAAGAGCGTGGATATGATAAGCCATTGTTTTTGTCCTGGGACAGCCAATTCATCAAACACCTTAAAAACACTTTGGTGTTTGATTTCGGCAGGGCTCGTGACCGTGAGCTTATTATTGATAAAATTAAGCGCGGGGCGGGACCGTCACTTTCATTAACAATTCCAATGTTTTTAGGCACGCTTATTATTTCTGTTAGTTTAGCACTGGTGGTAGCGTTTTTGCGGGGGACCATAATTGATATTTTAGCGGTTTTGCTTTGTGTGGCAGGTATGAGCATTCCTTTTTTGAGTTTCATACTTTTCGGACAGTATTTTTTAGCATTTAAGTGGGGGCTTTTTCCGGTATTCTTTTCGCCGGATTTGACAATGGTTCAGTATCTTGCTTTGCCGGTGTTAATTGGCATAGCGGCGGGTTTGGGAGGAAATTTGCGGTTCTATCGAACTGTGATGCTCGATGAGATGCGAAGCGACTATGTTCGTACCGCTTTTGCAAAGGGACTTAGCGTAAGGCGGGTTTTATTTAAGCACGTTTTGAAAAATGCGATGATACCGATTATCACGCGTGTTGTTTTGGCTATACCGTTTTTATTTCTTGGCTCGCTCTTGCTTGAGAGGTTTTTTGGCATTCCAGGGTTAGGTTATTTGATGATAGAGGCGATCGGGGCGCGGGACCGCTATGTTATTATGGCAATGACCTATATAGGGGCTTTGCTTTTTGTGGTATTCAATTTGATAACAGATATTTGCTATGCTTTTGTTGACCCGAGGATTTCCCTTGAATGAGCAGGGCGTAAAACTTAAGAAGGAATTGCCCAAAGGCAGGGGGCTTTGGGTTGATGGACTTCGGCGGCTGCGCAGACGCAAACTGGCAATGGTCAGTTTCGGGATAATAATGGTATATCTGCTGCTTACGGGGTTTGTGTGTGTAACAGAGATTTTTGACTGGCAGGTTGGGCCGGCAAGATGGGATGAAAAGGTCGGCAGTGAGTATGAACCGCCGAGTGCTGAAAATATTTTCGGCACAGATTTTCTGGGACGGTCGGTTTTTAGAAAAACTCTGTATGGCACCAAGATATCAATAACAGTTGCTTTCTGGGCCTCTGTTATCAGTCTTGGCATAGGTGTTCCACTTGGCGCAATCGCAGGTTACTTTCGCGGCGTTGTTGACGAAATAATTGTATGGCTTTACACGACTTTGAGCTCAATCCCGTATATCCTCCTGATATTAGCCTTTGCATTAGTGCTGCGCGGAAAGACTGTTTTTGGTTATAAGCTTGCAGGCATTACTTCGGTTTATCTGGCGATAGGGTTTACCAGTTGGGTGGGTATATGTAGATTGATTCGAGGTGAAGTAATAAAGCACAAAGACAGGGAGTATGTTCTGGCAGCAAGGTCGTATGGATGCGGCAACAGCAGAATAATACTTAGGTATATAATACCCAACGTTTTTCACATTATCATTATAAATTTCTCGCTTAGCTTTGTCGGGTTCATTCAGGCTGAGGTGATATTAAGTTTCCTGGGGCTTGGTGAAAAGACCCGACCGAGCTGGGGGGCAATGATTGATGCCGCCAGATTGGATTTACCGAAAGGTTACTGGTGGGAAATGACTGCAGCGACAATTGCGATATTTTTTATTTCACTGGCGTTAAATATTTTTGGTGATGCCCTAAGAGATTCGCTCGACCCGAAGTTGAGAATTCAATAGATTTATGAATGATAATCAGACATTATTGTCAGTCGAAAATGTTTCGACGCACTTCTTCACCGAAGACGGAGTTGCACGGGCGGTGCAGGATGTGAGCTTTTCGATAAAGAAAGGCAAGACGTTCGCACTTGTTGGGGAGAGCGGGTGCGGTAAGAGTGTGACGGCACTTTCAATCATGAGATTGGTTTCAACTCCATCAGGAAAAATAGTTGGCGGAAATATTGTTTTCGAGGGGCGCAACCTGCTGGAACTGAGTGGAAAACAGATACGACAAATCCGCGGAAATAAAATCGCTATGATTTTTCAGGAGCCGATGACTTCTCTCAATCCGGTCTATACGGTAGGCAATCAGATTGTTGAGGCCATCAGGCTGCATCAGAAAAAAAGCATAAAAGCTGCCTGGGCGGATGCAACCGAGACGCTGAGAAAGGTAGGTATTGCTGACCCGGAGCAGCGAGTTAGCGAGTATCCACACCAGATGTCTGGGGGAATGCGGCAGCGGGTTATGATAGCAATGGCGGTAAGTTGTGAGCCGACGCTTTTAATAGCTGATGAGCCGACTACCGCTCTGGATGTAACTATTCAGGCACAAATACTGGATTTGTTAGACCAGCTGCAAGAGCAAAACGGAATGAGTATTTTGCTGATAACACACGACCTGGGCGTTGTGGCTGAGCGGGCTGACAATGTTGCGGTGATGTATGCCTCGCGAATAGTCGAAGTGGCTGATTCGCGAACGCTTTTTGCGGAACCTTTGCATCCGTACACGCAGGGGTTATTAAAATCTTTGCCGCGACTGGGGCTTTCAGCTAAGCGTCTGCAGACGATTTCGGGTACCGTCCCTGACCCGTTGCATTTTCCAGCGGGATGTAAATTTCATCCTCGCTGCTGCGTAGGTTGCAGTGACAAGAGGTGTCAAACCGTTGAGCCGAAACTGAGGAAAGTTCCGTCTGGCCGGTACGTTGCCTGCTGGTATGCACCGGGCTACGAAAAGAAGTGTAAAACTTAAAACTAAAAACGAAAAACCATCTCCAGAGCGGAGTCGAAGGATTAAAACTTAAATATGATAAGCACAAACGGGTATCTACTGGAAGTTGAGAACTTAAAGACCTATTTTCCAATTAAAAAAGGTCTGATGCGTCGAACCGCTGGTTACGTCAAAGCGGTCGATGGGGTCAGTTTCAAGATTCAGTCTGGACAGACGTTGGGTCTGGTCGGCGAGAGTGGCTGTGGCAAAACAACTGTTGCCCGGAGCATAATTCGATTAGTGCCGGCAACGGCGGGACGAGTGGTTTTTGAACAGGTAGATGTTTTGTCGGCTGACAAGGCCAAACTGCGGCAGCTTCGCAGGCAGATTAGCATTATTTTTCAGGACCCGTTCGGCTCGTTAAATCCGAGAATGACCGTCGGTAATATCGTTGGCGAGCCGTTGAAGGTTCAAAGAGGAATTGCTGGAAGTGAGCTGACCGAAAGGGTTGCGGTACTGCTTTCAAAGGTGGGACTGTCGGCTGACCATATAAACCGTTATCCACACGAATTCTCGGGTGGACAGCGGCAGCGTATCGGGGTGGCCAGGGCACTTGCGATGGAACCGAAACTGGTTATTTGTGATGAGAGATCGGAAGAGCACACGTCTGAACTCCAGTCACATTCCTTTATATCGTATGCCGTCTT
>CAJVYN010000067.1 GCA_913009355.1 uncultured bacterium
CACCGTCAATTTCAGCCACCACCGTCGCCGCCTCGATAGCTAACTGCTCCAGCAATTCAGCCACCGTTACTGGTATCCCAGCCGGGAACTGCTTTTCAACACCGTTTATTTTTAATACTTCCATCATAAGGCAAGGCAGTCTCGTCGCTCGTCGAGTCACGAGCCACGAGTGCTCTGTTACTTATAATTTGAGGAATTGTCATTGCGAGGAGCGCAAGCGACGAAGCAATCTCAGTTCATCGAAAGTTTGGGATTGCTTCGCTTCGCTCGCAATGACAACACATCATTTGAGCAGTAACAGAGCACTATATTTGAACTTTTCTTTGTCATTTTGCATTTCGACTTTCAATTTTTGGTTTTTCTACCTTCGGCTCTTTGCCGGCTGGATAAACAATGTTCGCCTGTGCCTTGAGCGATTCGACAAACTCGTTAGCAAGTTCGCTTTGTCTTTTTTGTGTCAGTGTCTCCAATATATCGTCTTTGGCCTGCTCAAATGGTAAAACGGCGGCGTCTTTATGGTCAACAGCCTTTATTATGTGGTATCCGAATTGGGTCTGGACAACATCACTGACCTGGCCGATTTTTAATTCGAAAGCCGCTTTTTCGAAAGCCGGCACCATTTGACCTTTGCCGAAGAAACCCAAATCTCCACCTTTCGGTGCTGAGGGGCCGTCTGAATTGGCCTTGGCCAATGTGGCAAAATCGGCTCCATCCCTGATTTGTTTAAGCAGGCCCTCAGCCTTTGCTTTAGCCTTTGCCTTAACCTGGTTCGGGTCGGCATTAGGGTCAGCGGTGTCGGATTTTATGAGAATATGACTTGCTCTGACCTGTTCGGGCGTTTCGAACTGGCTTTTATTTTCAGAATAATACTTTTTAGCGTCGTCTTCTGTGAAGTTTATCTTGCCGGCAAACTGGGTCTCTATAAGTTTCTGATAGCTCAATCCCCTTTGGATTCGCTGTTTTACCTCGTCAAAACTTTGGCCATAGGCTTGTATCAGCGACTTGAAATCCTCCAGTGATAACGGCGGCTGCTGCTGAGAGGCCATTTCTTTAATCCGCTCAATCGCCTCTTCTTCGGTAACCACTATTTTATCTGCCGCTGCTTTTTCATCCAGCAATTGTTCGACAATCATCGTCTCCAGGGCCTGTTGTTTGAGTTGTGTTTTGTACTGCTCAATAAAGGCCGGCGGCATCTGTTTACCTATCCGCTGAATCATTTGCTCAAGCTGCGGCTTAATTTTCGCTTCTACGTCGCTTTCGGCAATATCGACACCGTTAACGGTAACGGCAACTTCATCGGTTTTGGGTTTGTCGGCAGGGTTGTTCGGCCCGGTTGTATTAGCATCGGCTCCGGCAGCTAAGCCGCAGGCAGCAAAAAATATTACAAGGCAGATTGAAATTATCGGATAATTTCTCATATCTTTGTCCTTTCGTAGAGAACATTAAAAAACTTTCTTCACCAAAAACGGAAGAGGCATTGTTTCATTAAAAAATGTATAAGTCAATATTTTATTTTCTCAAATCTGACCGATTTCTTCAGATAACCGGCAATAATATTTACTTAATCTTGCAAATATCAGCTTCTGTGCTATTATTTGCCTGATGACGTTAAGGCATGGAGGTATAAGGACAATTAACCACGAATTAACCCAGATGGCTTCAGGAAAAAAGGAAAACTGTGGTCTGTTCGGTATCTTCGGAGACCCTGATGCGGTTCAAAAGGCCTATCTCGGCTTGTACAGTCTTCAACACCGCGGACAGGAATCAGCTGGAATTGCGGCCAGCGATGGAGAATTTATCCAGTGCTACAAAGGGATGGGGACTGTAAGCAGGGTTTTTCGAAGCAATAACGACGTATTGAAGAAATTAGCCAATCCGATAGCTATCGGGCATGTGCGGTACTCGACTACCGGTTCCAGCAAATCGATAAACAGCCAGCCGCTTTTGAGTGAGTACTCCCGCGGACAGGTGGCGGTGGCTCATAACGGCAACCTTATAAACGCCGCACTGCTGCGGGACGAATATGAGGCATACGGCAGTATCTTCAAGTCCACTTCAGATACCGAAATAATTATTCACCTGCTCGCCAAGCCGACCCACGTCAGCAATCCCGACCCGCTGGCACATGTCCTAAACCATCTGCAGGGTGCGTACTGTCTGCTGTTTTTGTTTCCTGACTGCATTGAGGCAGCCAGAGACCCTTACGGCATTCGGCCACTGTGTATCGGCAAGGTCGTGTCTCGTGCCCCGTCGCTCGTGGCCCGGGACAGCAGTTACAAGAAATGCAGCATCGCAGACCGGTCACGAGACACGAGTCACGAGACACGAGACACTGCTTATGTCGTTGCCAGTGAAAACTGTGCCCTCGATGCCATAGGTGCAAAGTTCGTCCGTGAAGTCGAACCCGGCGAAATCGTCCGGCTGGATAAAAACGGACTTTCCAGTAGATTCTTCGTCAAGCCAGGCACGGTAACGCCGGCTCACTGTATTTTCGAGCATGTCTATTTCGCTAAACAAAACTCCTATATTTTTGGTGAAAATGTGCATGAGTTCAGAAAAAAAATCGGAAGACAATTAGCAAAAGAAGCGCCCGCTGACGCTGATGTTGTAATACCCGTGCCGGACTCAGGAACTTCAGCGGCAATAGGATACGCAGAGCAAAGCGGGATACCTTTCGATATGGGACTGGTCAGAAGTCACTACGTCGGCAGAACGTTTATTGCGCCAAGCCGGGAACTAAGAGAAATGGCGGTCAAACTTAAGCTGGCAGTGGTAAAAGAGGCGGTGAAGGGCAAACGAGTCGTAGTGGTGGACGATTCAATCGTTCGCGGCACGACTACAAGAGGTAAAATCAGGGCTTTGCGGGAAGCAGGTACAAAACAAATCCATATGAGAATCAGTTGTCCGTCCATCAGACATCCCTGCTTCTACGGCGTGGACTTTCCGACCAGAGAAGAACTGCTGGCAAATAATCGCGACTTAAAACAAATCAAAGAATTCCTCGAAGTGGACAGTGTCGCTTATACCTCGCTGGAAGGAATGCTTCATTGCGCGACGCTTCCGGAAGAGCACTACTGCGCCGCCTGCTGGAGCGGCAAATACAGAATACCGGTAGATACCGCTGTGAACAAGTTCGCCCTGGAACACTATCAATTGCAAATGTTCGATGAACTCGAATAGAAAAATCAAAAATTAAAAAGCAAAATGCAAAATGACATATCAAAATTCAAAGATGAGGGGAGAATCCAATGGGTGAAGGAATATGGGGAACGGAAAAACAAATGACAAAACATCGCAGGTGGCTTTGGGCCATTTGTATTTTTTGCGTGCTGGTAAGCTTCTGTCAATCGGATGTGATCGCAAAGACCAATAGCAATTTGAAAGTGTTAGATATAACTTTTGAACCGATCAGACGAGGCAAAAATATTGTTTATGTGAAAGTTCAGAACTTATCTTCCCAAGACCAGACGCTTAAAATTCACATATATACCAGATCGCCAAGATTAGGAAAAAGTGGTGTCGGTTGGGGTATGTCGTTTTTTGACACAATAAAAGGGACAGAAACAAAGCGGGCAAGGTTTGTGTTTAAAATACAGGGTGAAATAACTGATGACACATGGCTGAGGCTGGGCTTTTCCAATCCTGATTCGAAACAAGATTCTGAATCCAAGAAATTTCTTGAGAATAGATATACAAGCAAAAATCTCCCTCGGGAAATAAGCGGTGACACGCCTGTGAATAAGGCCTCAAAGGAACAAACAAAGGAAGCGTTTAACACCTTTAAGTCTGTGCAAGGCCATATCAAAAAGGCAGAATATGAAGCAACATGGGGGATGTTTACATGGGACTATCAGGAGGCAGAATTTCACGGCAAATTTGATATATTTCAAAAGGCTATGAATAAGGTCATGCCGTGGAGCTCTTTCTATTGGGACAAAGATGTGTTTCTTAGCTTAAAGCCTGCCAAAACTTTTTTGAGTGGGGACCAGCTCATTTTGGAGGTAGCATCGGAAGATGCAAGATGGACGGTTGATCTAGTTGAGGTTGATGGGAAATGGAAAATTGACTGGATAGGAGATTATACCGCGGCGATAGTTCTTCAGGCAAACTGGCAAGAGCGACTGCTCCCGAAGATGGAAAAACGTAGCACAGAGCATTTTGATATTTATTATTTCAAGAATTCAACTGCTGAAAAAGAGATTAACAAAATTGCTGAGCAACGAGAAAAGGGATATGCCGAGGTGTGCCAATTCACAGGGAAACAATCAAACGGCCGTATTCGTCTGATATTCTTTGAGACCGGGGATACAAAGCGCAAAGAGACAGGTCATCAGGGTAATGGATGGGCATTTGGCAATAATATTGTTGAGGTGTACAACGATCAGGTGCAGTTGGATCCTTATCACGAGACGGTTCATGTCATAATGAGGGATTTTGGTAACCCACCAGCGATGTTTAATGAGGGCTTTGCGGTCTATCTGTCAGAAAAACTTGGAGCACACGCTTTAGAACATTTAAGCGGTGGGTTAGCCACGATTTATGAACGTGCCAGAGAACTTAAAGCAAAGGGTAAGTGGATTGGCCTGGAAGAGCTGATTACTTACACCGAAATAGGTTCACTTGAAAGCCGACCACCGGTCTCTTATGCTGAGGCGAGCGCCTTCGTAAAATTCTTAATAGATAAATATGGCAAGGATAAATTTTTGCAAGCATATAAAACGCTTAAAAATTCTGATAAAAAATCCGTACAGTGGCTAAATATAAAAGCACTTCAACGAATTTATGGCAAGTCATTGAAGCAGCTTGAGAAGCAGTGGTATAATACTCTTCTAAATTAAATAATATTTAGCCTGCGGTAAAACCGCAGGTTTAGATCTGAAACAAATGAGTAAATACGTCAGCTACGAACAATCCGGTGTGAATATCGACGCCAACGATGAAATGGTTGAGCAAATCGCAGGGTACGTTTCGAGTACATTCGGGCCGCGTGTTATGGAAACCCGAAACGCCTTTGCAGGGATGTTCCGGCTCGATTTCGACGAGAAACTGTTCAAAAAAAATTACAAAAATGCGGTGCTTGTGGCCTGCACCGACGGCGTAGGCAGTAAGGTTCAGTTGGCCGGCAAAATAAAAAAATTCGACACCGTCGGAATCGACCTGGTGGCGATGAGCGTTAATGATATGCTGGTGCAGGGCGCTGAGCCGTTGTTCTTCTTAGACTACCTGGCGGTTCACAAATTAGAGCCGAAGATAATAGCTGAGATGGTAAAAGGTATTGCAGCCGGCTGCCGATTAGCTGACTGCGCACTGCTCGGCGGAGAAACCGCGGAGATGCCCGATACTTATCGTAAAAACGATTTCGATATGGCCGGCTTCGCTGTCGGAGTAGTTGAGCGAAAAAAAATCGTCACCGGAAAAAATATACGCAAGGGTGATGTAATCCTCGGCCTGGCCTCAAGCGGGCTGCACAGTAACGGCTTCACACTTGCTCGCAATATCTGTTTTAACAAAGCCGGCCTGAAAATGACCGACACGCTGGAAAAAATCAGCCACGAATTAACACAAATTGACACAAATAAAAAGACAAATAACGAATTAGTGAAAATTAGTGAAAATTCGTGGCTAAAATCAAAAACCCTCGGCGATGTGCTGCTGGAGCCGACACGAATTTACGTTCGGCCAATAGTGAAGCTGTTAGCCCAATACAAGGTCAAACAAATCGTGCACGGGATGGCACACATTACCGGCGGAGGGCTGGTGGGAAATATCCCGCGAGTGCTGCCGAAAGATTGCAATGCGATGATAAGAAAAGCGAGCTGGCCGAAACATAAGATATTCGACTTCCTGCAAAAAAAAGGGCCCGTCGAAGAAGACGAGATGTTCAGAGTCTTTAATATGGGGATAGGGTTTGTGCTGATAGTGGCTGAGGATTTTGCCGACTCGATAAAAAAGAAACTGACCAGGTACGGCGAAAAAGTTTATAAGATAGGCAAAATAACAGCGGGGACAGGCAAAGTGATTATTAAATGACCAGGTACTCGATATCGAGTATCCAGTGTCGAATATCGAGAACAAATGAGTAAAAACCTGCTCAAATTTGCCGCAGCGGCAGGTATATATGCCGGCTTCGCTGTCTATCTGTATCAGCCGTATTTCAAAAACTTCGATAGACTACAGTACTTTCTCGTAGTAAACGTATGTTTGGCTTCTCTGGGCTGTTTTGTACTGAGCCGGCGGTGGGTGGCTGGATTCTGGGCATCGCTTTTCGCCGGAGCAATCTATGGCTTCGGGCCGTTTTCACTTGGGTTGGCTGGTTACCATCCAATTGCCGGCCTTCTGGCGGCGACTATACCCTGGTTGTTTTGTCCTGCTGCTTTCGCCGGCAAAACCAGGTGGCGGTGGCTAAGCCGACCGCTTTCGGCTCTGCCGTTTCTGATGATACTGCTGTTCTTCCAGATGACCACTTACTTACGCCTGTTCGCAATTCCAGTGCAGACCAGATTGCATTTAGCCGACTTAGCCTCTCTGTTAGCCCCGCTGGTTATGGTAAACCGCAGCACAGCTTTAATCGGCTTTTATCATATCCCGATAGCATCGCTGATTATGGGTTTTTCAATGCTGCTGGCGGCTCGGCGGTTTGGCATAATGATAATTTTTACAGTCGGTGCCGTATCGGCCTTTTGCAATCCTTTTCTTAACATCAGCCCTGTTATCTGGCTTAGCATTCCTGTTCTGTGCTGCTCGATACTTATCGGCGCAGGGATGCAGGGACTTGTCTCGGCTGGCTCTGCTGACAGAAAATGGCTGATGATGACCACAGCGATTATGGCGGCGCTTTCAATAGTGACATTACTGCTGGCAACAAAATACTTCTCTGTATTCGCAGCTCTTGGGGCCGGTTACACAACTTTGTTTGTTCAAGCCACTAAGATGTATATACTCGGCACAATTGCAGTCGCTGTTATATTTTTTATGACACGTGCAAAATTGCGTCTCGCCGGGCTGCGGCTGGTTTTATTATGCTCTGCGATGGCGATAGATATATTCTTTGGTGCAAGGTTTATTGTCGATAAAATTTTATGAACTCGTATCCTGCGGCCACGGGGGCGGTTACGAGTTAAAGGTTTCTCGCTTCGTCTCTCCGAGGTAGAATCGGCCATCCTTTCGCATAAAATCAATGACGGTATCGAACTGCTGATTTATAAAGCGAGTTTCGTTGCAGACCATTGTGATTGCAATGGCTGCGCAGATTTTATTATCCTGATGGTCAATCTCAGCGATGGAGATATTGAATCTGGATTTAAGTCTGCCGATTAGGCTTTTGACGATACTTCGCTTTGCCTTCAGCGAGGTTATCCCGTTTAGATGAAGTTTAGCTGTCAGCACACCGACAATCATTTTCTCGATACTCGTTGCTTGTATTGTTGGGGATTGAGTATAGCTTTTTCGGGTGGAATTTTACACACTTACCTGAAAAATTCAAAAAAAAGATTTGACAAATAACAGAATGACGTATTTAATGATTGTAGCGAACGTAGGTTAATTTTCTTGAGGAGAAGAAAATAGTCAAGCCAAAAGACATTCCCCTAACTGGTTATCGCAGATACTCTCATTCGGGCAAAAGAGGCCCTCCACTTGTACCCACCTAACAAAGATATTCGCTGCCGGCTGTGTAGTTCGGTTAAGCGAAACACTCAGCTTATAAAAACCTGAATGGTCACAAAACAGAAAGCGAGGAGAAAAAATGGTTAAGAAAAAGGATTTACTTATTTTATTAGCTGTCGTGGTAACGATAGCGATCGCGGCCTCGCCGGCATTGGCAGCGACTCCTTATTATGTCAAAAACGGGGGAAACGATGATGCTGACGGATTAAGTGATGCTAATGCGTGGGCAACTATCTACAAGGTGAACCAACAAACGTTTGCTGCGGGAGATGAAATTCGTTTTAAGAGCGGAGATATGTGGAGAACTTCAAGAGAGGTGCAAAGGGATGCGCAGCTATACACTAGAAGTGGTGATATTACCGGTGATGTAACCTACACGTCCTACGGCACAGGCCCAAAGCCTTTATTTCTGGGTTCCATGGAGAGAAATAATACAACTGATTGGGCGGCCTCGGGAACCAATATTTGGACAACACTGATTGAAACTACTCCTATCAATTATTCTTCTGTGGTTGGAAATATCATTTTTAATAACGGAGAGTTCTGTGGACACAGGGAAGACAGTATCGCCAACTTAAGTGCAGAACGTGAGTTTTATTATGACAGAGATGCAAATACATTATATCTTTACTCCAGCGACAATCCGGCAACGAATTATTCAGATATAGAATGTGCCATAGATCTGGATATGGTTAATCTAAATGATGTAAGTTACGTAAAAGTAAATAATCTGGACCTCCGTTACGGGGCCAGGCATGGGGTACATATAACAGGAGCAACGAATAATCCCAGCCACCATATCACAGTGAGTGACTGCGACATTTCTTATATAGGCGGGGGAGACCAACTCTACCCTCTCAGACTGGGTAATGGTATACAAATATGGAACAGTGCTAATAACATTGTGGTGGAACGTAACAAAGTCTGGGAGATCTACGATGCAGCATTAACCAACCAGAGCGGTAGCGATTTCGCATACAATCAATACAATATATATTTTCAATATAATGTGGCCTGGAACTCCGCCTATCTTTATGAATATCTTACTGAAAATTCAAGCACAACAGTTGACAATATTTATGTTCAGAATAACACTTTTGTTAACGCAGGAGATGGTTGGAGTTATCCCGAAGATATAAGAGGTTATGCTTTAAGATTTTGGAATGCCGTAGGGACGGTAGGGTCGAATTTCCAAATACGGAACAATATCATCTATCAGAATAATGACAACACCTTCCTTGGGCCGGAAAACCGTTGTTTTATTCTGCCTACTGATATACCAGAGTTGGACTTAAACAACAACTCCTGGTACTTTTATAATTGGAATGTGCCCACAGCAGGCCTAATAGATTACCTGGGAACCGTTTATACAGTTAGCGGGTTCTCAGATTACCAGGCTGCCACCGGCTGGGACTCCAATTCCATCGTCGCTTCTATAGCACCTGATGACGCTAATGATCCCGATTTTGTTGATATAGCAAGCAACAATTATAGATTACAGGCCAGCTCTCCCTGTATAGATATAGGCTGGGACGTTGGTTTAACCCAGGATTTTGACCTTAACCCAATCGTTCCAGCGGGTTTCCCTGATATAGGTGCCTTCGAGTATCAGTCTGCGGCAAGCAGCCAGGCGAGCAACCCCAGTCCGGCTGATAGTGCTACAAATGTCGCCATTGACGCCAACCTAGGCTGGACGGCCGGGGTCGGCGCAGTTTCTCACGACGTATACTTTGGTACCAATGAGACAGCCGTGGCTAACGCTGATAATAATTCTCCGGAGTTTAAGGGCAACCAGACAGAAATAACATATGACCCGACTCTGGATTCTATCACAACTTACTACTGGGCTATCGATGAAATAGACGTCAACGACGTTGTTACCGATGGCGTTGTCTGGAGCTTCACCACAGTACAACCTCCTGAGCCGATAGGTCTCTGGGATATGAATGAGGCGAGCTGGAATGGAACGGCAGGCGAGGTAAATGACATTTCGACAGCAGGATTGGATAATAGTGGGTATGCTTATAACCCCAACTCCATAGGGCCTCTGCCGAATACCACTAATGACCCCGAAAGAGGCCAGGTGGGAAGCTTTCCTGGTGGAGATGGTACCAATGGCGCCGGTCTTGTTTATATCCCAAGCAATTCGAGCCAGGATATTAGCTACGATTTGACCATGGCCGCCTGGATTAATATAGGCACCGCAGGTAATAACCATATTCTATCCAAGGGCTCGAACACGGCCTATAAGCTGCATATGTCCAACGGCCAGATAAAGCTTACGTTGTGGGACGCCAGTAGTGGTTTGGCGATCTCTTACGCGGACCCGAATACGTTGGCAAATCCTGTCCCTGTTGGCGACTGGCACCATGTGGCAGCAGTGGCTGATTTTGATACTAGTGCTCCAAACGGTTATGGCTATGTTTACTTCTACCTGGATGGCTCGCTAAGCAGTACTGTAGATTTGGCCCAATTTAAAATCCAGACAAACACCTGGATACTTACAATTGGCGCTGCTACTGATTTGGGCCACGGTGCCTTTGACGGTCTGCTGAGTGAGGTCCGGCTTTACAATGCTGCCCTGACAGCAGCTCAGATTGCCGAGATATATGGCGTAATAGACACCAACGCCCCGGCTGCTCCGACCAACCTGGCGGCAACCGCCGGAGACGGACAGGTCTCACTCAATTGGGATGACAATAGTGAAACTGACCTGGCCGGCTACAATGTGTATCGTTCGCAGACATCGGGCGTGTACGACCTGAACACTCCGGTTAACGGCACATCACTGGTGGATGTTAATAGTTACGTGGATACCCCCGTAACAAATGACGTAAACTACTTCTATGTCGTTACAGCGGTTGATATATCCAATAACGAGTCCGTTCAATCGAATGAGGCTCCAGCAACACCGACAGACATGACACCGCCGGCACCTGACCCGATGACCTGGGAAACTGTGCCGTCTGCGGTAGATACCACATCGATTTCGATGACAGCGACGCTGGCGACCGATGCCAACGACGTGTTGTACTACTTTAAGAATGTCACAATTACTGACGGAACCCACGACAGCGGATGGCAGACCGGCAGGACATACACAGATACGGGTCTGAGCGAAGCGACAGAGTACACCTATCGGGTACAGGCCCGGGACGAATCGCCCAGCCAGAACACCACCGCCTTATCCGATCCCAATTCAGAGATCGGAAGAGCACACGTCTGAACTCCAGTCACATTCCTTTATCTCGTATGCCGTCTTCTGCTTGAAAAAAAAAAAAAAAAAACACAACTCCTGAACTCCAGTCACATTCCAACTCCAGTCACGCGCGCCACTCGTCCTCTTACC
>CAJVYN010000068.1 GCA_913009355.1 uncultured bacterium
GGTAGGTAACTATGAAGTGTACGAATTGAGTGATGATATGATTGAGAAGATTCGAGTGTGGATTTTTTATTATAAAAGAGTTTAAGGTCTTTTATTATTTTATTTTTTTTTTAATGATACGGCGACCACCGAGATCTACACTCTTTCCCTACACGACGCTCTTCCGATCTATCGGCCCACTTTCAGAATTAACCTCGGTAGAGCTGGCTTCCACACTTATCGGCTGACCCAGATTAAGCGCCCAGAAAGGAATGTCCATTATATGGCAACCCATATCACCCAGCGACCCTGTTCCGAAATCCCACCAGCCGCGCCAGTCGTGCGGGGCATAACAGTGATTATACGGCCGGTACGGTGCTGGGCCTATCCACGTATCCCAGTCCATCCCCTCCGGCACAGGCGGAGTATCCGTGGGCCGTTTAAGACCGCCCTGAGGCCACCAGCCCATAGGTCTGTTAGTCCAGGCGTGCACCTCTCGCACAGTACCGATAGCTCCGTCCCATATCCATTCATTTATCAGGCGGGGGCCCTCCAGTGCATGACCCCAGTTTCCCATCTGGGTAGCGACACCGGCTTTGCGGGCCGCCTCGGTAAGCATCCTGGCTTCATAAATGTCGTGCGTTAAGGGCTTTTCGCAATAGACGTGCTTGCCCTTCTTGATTGCCAACATACTGGTAACCGCATGCGCATGGTCCGGAGTAGCCACCATTACCGCATCGATGTCTTTCTCTTTTTCCAGCATTTCACGGAAATCGCCGTAGGCGGCGCATCCTTTGTACGTACCTGACGGTTTATGCTCAGCGTAGTAGCTTTCCACTATCCGGCGGGCAGGTTCACGTCCTCCCGGACTTCCCTTCCAGTTACGGCTGTTACGGCTGCCGTAGTCATTACTTTCCTTATTGACATCACAGACGGCAACCACCTGAACGTTTGCAATCTCCAGGAACATATTCATATTATTCGTACCCATACCACCCACACCGATACAGGCCAGATTGACTTTTTCGCTCGGCGGGGTATGGCCGGCCCCTCCCAGCACATGCCGGGGAACGATAGTAAATGCCGCTGCGGCCGCAGCAGCGCTGCCCAGGAACTGGCGGCGACTAAGGTTTTTCTTTTGTGACATTGTTAAAACCTCCTTAAAATTCCGGTTTGCCTCGTTAGCTGCGTCTGTTTCATTTATCAAACACAGCATCGAAGGCGACTTTTGAGGGCTTGAAATTTATCGCTTTGACAAACTCCATCGATTCTTTCGCACCATGTTCACGGTCCATACGGCTGTCTTCCCACTCAACTGAAAGCGGCCCATTATAACCGATATCGTTGAGAGCGACAATAATATCCTCGAATTTGATATCGCCGTGGCCAAGCGAGCGGAAGTCCCAGTAGCGGCGCGGGTCGGCGAACTCGGTGTGGCCTCCGAATACACCCACCGTACCATCGCCGTGCCCCCACCAGGCGTCCTTCATATGAACGTGGAAGATGCGGTCCGAAAAGGTGCGGATGAACTTGACGTAATCGACACCCTGGTAACCGAGGTGACTGGGGTCGTAGTTGAAGCCGAAGGTCTTGCGGCCATTGACGGCTTCGAGGGCACGCTGAGCCGAAACAATGTCGAAGGCAATTTCCGTAGGATGAACTTCCAGTGCAAATTTCACGCCGCACTCATCGAAGACATCCAGTATCGGGTTCCACATCTTCGCAAAATTTGCAAAGCCGGCTTCAATCATCTCGCTGGTTACCGGCGGAAAACTGTATAACAGGTGCCATATCGACGAGCCGGTAAAACCATTGACTATGCTTATACCCAGGTTCTTCGCCGCCCTTGCGCTGTTCTTCATTGCCTCCACCGCCCAGGCCCGTTTTTTCTCTGCATCGCCGGCACAATCCGCCGGTGCAAAGCCATCGGTTCGGCTGTCATCATTCAAATCGCAGACCAACTGGCCGGCAAGATGGTTACTTATAGCGAAGAGTTTTAGATTATGTTTTTTGAGGATGCCGAGTTGTTTGGCACAGTAGTCTTTATCTGTTGCCGCCTTTGCGACATCCATATGGTCTCCCCAGCAGCCCAGTTCCAACCCCTCATAGCCCCAGGCGGCTGCCTTTTCCGCTAATACTTCCAATGGTAAATCAGCCCACTGTCCTGTAAAAAGTGTTACGCATCTCGCCATTTGTTATTCTCCTTCATAGAAAGATATTAGAAATCAAATATCAAAATGTAAAATTAAGGAAGTCATCACCGCTTTTGCGGTGATTCCACAATTTTGATTTTCAATCTTTGATTTTTGCATTTTTTCTTATGTTTTCATCCGTGTCCATTTCTGCCGGCTTTTAGTACTGGCCAGAACCGTCTCTACGAACAGCATTCCCCGAACGCCGTCTTCAACTTTCGGGAAGTCCAGCGCCAGCTTGTCGGGCTTTTGGCCGAGCAAACTGGCCCGCACCGTATCGGCGAAGTTGCAGTAATTATTGGCAAAGGCCTCAAAAAAGCCTTCGGGATGGCCGGAGGGCAGTCTTGTAGCACGGGCTGCGGCGGGACTTTTGGCCGCCACATAATCGTTTCCGCGTTTCCAGACCTGCACCGGCCCATTTATCTGCTTGACATAAAGGCTGTTCGGATGTTCCTGGTGCCATTCAATGCCCTTCTTTTCGCCGTAAACCCAGATGGCCAGGCCGTTTTCTTCACTGATTGATATCTGGCTGGCGTGCAGCAGTCCCCTGGCGCCATTATCGAAGTGGAGCAGGCAATTGCCGTCGTCTTCCAGCTTCCGGCCCTTGACAAACGTCGTCAGGTCCGCGCAGATATGTGTAATCTTCAGCCCTGTGATATATTCTGCGAGGTTCTCAGCGTGTGTGCCGATATCGCCCATACAGCCGGAACCGCCGCTCTGTTTCGGGTCGGTCCGCCAGGCGGCCTGCTTTTGGCCGGTCTTCTCTAAAGGAGTAGCCAGCCAGCCCTGCGGATACTGCACAATAACCTTACGAATCTTGCCCAGCTCCTTATTTCTAATCATATCCCGAGCCAGCTTGACCATCGGGTAAGCGACGTAATTATGCATTAGTCCGAACACTTTGCCGCTGGTTTTCACAATTTTCTGCAGTTCCTTTGCCTCTTTGACATCGAGCGTCATCGGCTTTTCGCACATTACATGGAAGCCGGCCTTGAGAAAATCCCTTGCGATGGGAAAATGCCAGTTGTTCGGCGTGGTAATCGAAACGAAATCAACCCTTTCGCCCTCCGGCAATTTCCGCTCTGCCTCTATCATCTCGGCATAGGTATGGTACACCCGCTTAGGGTCAAGAAGCAGTTCCCGGCCCATCTGTTTTGATTTTTTCGGATTGATGTCAAACGCCCCAGCCACCATTTCGATTCCGCCATCCAGACGAGCGGCCCTGCGATGCACTTCCCCGATGAACGCTCCCGGCCCACCGCCAACCATTCCCATTTTCAACTTTCGGTTAAGCTTCATGTCTATTCCTTTCTACCATATTTCGTACATACGTAAATGCAGAAGTCAAAAAACAGAAGTTATATCCATCCTCTATCCTCTATCTTCTCAGAATTATAGAAATTTGGGCCAATAAGACAATATTAAATCCCAAGATTTTTTCAATTACCTACTCAACTGTAACGCTTTTTGCAAGGTTTCGGGGCTTGTCAACGTCGTGGCCGCGAAGCACCGCGGCGTGATAGGCCAGCAGCTGCAGCGGTATAACGGTCAGCATCGGCTGCAAAAGCTCCGGTACGTCAGGGACGGTAATCAAATGGTCGGCAAATTGTTTAATGTTTTCATCGCCCTCGGTCGCAACAACAATAGTTTTTCCGCCGCGAGCCCTGACCTCTTCGATGTTGCCCATAATTTTGTCGTACTGGGGCCCCTTTGTGGCAATAAAGACCGCCGGCATATCGTCAACGATTAAAGCTATCGGGCCGTGCTTCATCTCCGCAGCTGGAAGTCCCTCGGCGTGAATATAGCTTATCTCCTTTAGCTTCAATGCCCCTTCGAGGGCGACCGGATAATTAAAGCCCCTGCCGAGGAAAAGCCAGTTGTTTTTCTCAATATTGGCCGCAGCAATCTGCTTAATATGGTCGGATTGTTCCAGTATTCGGCTTATCTTGTCGGGTATCAGAGAAAACTCTTCGATGTAGCTGCCCGCCTGGTCGCTGCTGATGTGCTTTCTTCTGCCTAATTCGATCGCCAGCATTGTCAGCACCGCCACCTGGCCGGTAAATGCCTTTGTGCTGGCGACACCAATCTCCGGGCCTACGTGCAAATAAATACCGGCATCGGTAGCTCTGGCAACCGAAGAGCCAACGACATTAACAAAGCCCAACACGGTTGCCCCCCGCTCTTTGGCCTGCTCTACTGCTGCAAGGGTGTCAGCGGTTTCCCCGGACTGGCTTATAGATATAACCACAGTGCCGTCTTCGATGATTGGGTTTCGATATCGAAATTCACTTGCGTACTCGGTCTCCGTGGGGATACGCGCCAACTGCTCGAACAAAAACTCACCGACCAGACTGGCATGAAAAGCGGTTCCGCAGGCGGTCAGGATAAGGTGTTTAGTTCGTGTCAGCTCGCGCAGATATGAAGCTATACCGCCGAGCACAATTCTATGATTTCGGCAGTCAACCCTGCCGCCCATACAGGTGCTCAGGGCCTTGGGCTGCTCAAAAATCTCCTTGAGCATATGATGCTTAAAATCACCCAGTTCAATCTGATCCAGTGAAAATTCAATCTGCTTCAGCTCTTTGCCCACAGTAACATTATCGATGGTTTTAGTACGAAATCCCTTCGGGTCGACAACAATCATCTCATTGTCGGCAAGGTATATTGCCTGAGTCGTATGCTCCACAATTGCAGAAGCATCCGAGGCCAGAATATACTCGTTATCGCCGACGCCCAGAATCAAGGGGCTTCCCTTTTTCGCTCCGATGAGCATATCGGGAAAATCTGAGCAAACAATCACCAGCCCGTAAGTACCCTGCAATTCACCGAGAGCATGCTGAACCGCCCATTCGAATTTGTTTTGCCCGTCGGATTGTTTCTTTTGTTCACCTTCGTCGCCTTTGTCATAGAAATAGCCGATTAAGTTTGCTATCACCTCAGTATCGGTTTCGCTGGCAAATTCCGTGCCTTTGGTTTCCAGCCACTTCCTCAGTGTACCGTAGTTTTCGATAATACCGTTATGAGCAATGGCGATTTTTCCGGTATAGTCAAGATGCGGATGTGCATTGATGGTGTTCGGCTCGCCGTGGGTGGCCCAGCGGGTATGTCCGATACCGAGAGTATCTGCACTGTCCGGCTCATCTAAAATTTCTTCCAGTGCGCTGATTCTGCCGCTGGTTTTTTTGACCCTTATGGCGCCGCTACCCAATAGCGCCACGCCCGCCGAGTCATACCCCCGGTACTCTAATCGCTTCAGTCCCTCTACAAGAATTGGTTGTGCAATCTTTTTTCCCAGATAAGCTACTATACCGCACATATTATCTTCCCTTTAATTATGTAAAATCCAGGCTCAAACCCTGTATTCGTGTCGTGCAATAATCTGATCCTGATACTCAGGAGCCAATTCACAGAAGTAACCGCTCCATCCCCATACGCGCACTATAAGGTTCTTATGGGCCTGGGGATTTTTTCTGGCGTCTTTGAGAGTTTCGGGATTCAGAGTATTCAACTGCAACTGCTGTCCACCCAGTTGTGCAAAGCTGCGCACAAACATAGCCACTTTACGTATCGATTGTTTATCAGCAAACAAGGTGTCTGAAAGTTCCATAGTGATTGGCCCGCCGTTGCATATACGCCGGTAATTGATTTTTGAAAAGGACTGAAGGACACTGACAGGTCCGCGAACCGCAGCACTGAGCGAAGGGGAAAGATTAGCGCTGAAAAGCTCACCTTCCTTACGGCCCTCTGCGGTCGCCCCTGTTGCTTTTTCTCCTCGTGCCAGCCAGAGATAGTACATAGCAGAGCCGGAACCCGGCCGGATGATACCCCCCCTGCCATTATCTTTGACCGCTTCACAGGCATCGGCGAAGAAATCGAACAGTTTGACAAGCAAACTGTCGGCACAGTCATCGTTGTTGCCAACCTTCGGCGCATCGCTAACCAGTTTTTCACGCAGCGATTCGTAACCTTCATAGTTATTATCGAGCGCTTCGAGAAGTTCCTCGAAGCCGATACTTTTTTCATCGAAGACAAACTTTTTCACTGCAGCAAGTGCATCGGCAGCGTCGGCTGCACAGGCCCCGTGAATACCATAGTTATTGTATTTTGCGCCCTTCGAGAGGTCCCTGCCACGTTCAAGGCAATCATCCATCAATACCGAGTAATAAGGTGCAGGCGGCAAAATCATATTAGATTTTATCTTCACAATTTTCTTTACCTGACGGCTGATATCTTCGGCCACTCGCCGCAGGACAGCCTCGAAGCTGTCTTTGGCCGCCAGACTGCTGCGGATACCTCTATCCACCGCCGCCGGCATAGAAACAGCATCCACATTGACGATTTCCATCCCCTTTCCGGGTATTATAAATTCCCAGCAGGCAGCCACGGTATAATCACGGGCATCTTCGATATCATAGCCATGTTCAACCAGGGCGCCAATTACCACATCGTCATTACTGTATTGCGGAAAGCCCAGGCCTTTGCGGGTCAATTCAGCCGCCAACTCTAATAAATCCAGGTCCGTCTTAGAACTAATTCTCAGATTTATTTTCGGGTCAATCATCTCTGCCGCACACGAAACGCGCAGCACCATCCAGGTCAGCTCATTAACGTCGTCCGAACCATCCGGCTTGAGGCCGCCAACCATCAGGGATTGGCCGTTATCTCCCTGCTGAACACCCGGGTAAAGGTCACTGTCTTTATTGAGAGAAATAAAGAACTCAGCGAGCAGCTCTTCGGCTTCGGCGATGTTCAGCCGGGAAGTCTCAAGGTCTGCCTTTAGATACGGCCACATATACTGATCGAACCGGCCGAGGCCGACATGGTAGTGCGAGCTTATCCAGACCACGGCCTGCAAGAGCCGCAGTGATTGCAGCGCTTCGTGAAAGGTTCGCGGCGGATGCGCCGGCACGTGCTCCAGAATCTCAGCGATTTCTTCGCAGCCAATCCGGCGTGCCGCCTGAGCGTGTTTTTGCGCTAAAGCCAGGACAGCATCAATAGCTTCTATAGCGCAGTCCAGGAACTCGACGGCCTCAGAATCGCCGGCCAATCGCCTGCGCGTATCCATCGCTACTGTTTTTCGCTTTGAGAGACCCTGCGAAAGTACGTGCCCCCAGTTGGCGCAAATATTGCTGATTGGCCCTAATTCGTGCAGTGAGCCGGCGGCGGTAATCTGCTTCCATTGCAGGGGTGAATAAATGTGAGCAACTTCCGGGACGGTCCGTGTGAAAACGATTTTTTCATCCGGCTCGATAACCGGCTGCTCAGCTTCACACATTCGCCGTGTCAGCCGGGACATACGTCTGGGCCATGAAAGCTGTTCGGTTTCACATTCGGCAAGTACATCAGGACTCCGGGCTTGACGGAACTTTTTGTGTGCCCCATCGCGCACCCTCTGTTTCATTATTTGGAGTCGCTCGGTTAAATGTGTTGTCAAACCCAGCTTTTGCATCATACCATTATACACTTTTAATATCTTTATGTAAAGGTGCCAAAAAAACTTGACCGGAGTTCATCTTTTTTCTATTGTCCGTTATGGGCACTGTTTTTGACATAAAGGAATTTGCCGTTCATGACGGCCCCGGCATTCGCACCACGGTCTTTCTGAAGGGCTGTCCGCTTTCCTGTTCGTGGTGTCATAATCCTGAGGGTATCTCGTCAAAGCCGCAGGTTATGCGCGGTTCGAGCGGTGAAAGAACAGCAGGCAAAGAATATACACCGGAAGAATTAGCCGCCATCCTCAACGGTCAAGCCGATATTCTGCGTGCCAACGAAGGAGGCGTTACTTTTTCGGGCGGTGAACCGCTTTGCCAGGCGAAATTTGTTGCCGAAGTAATAGAACTGCTCAATAATATTCATATAGTCCTGGACACTTGCGGCTATGGCAGCGAAGAGGATTTCCGTCTGCTGGCCGGCAAATCAGACCTTGTATATTTCGACCTCAAGCTGATAGACGCAAAAGCTCACCGGCATCATACCGGCGCCGGGAATGAACCGATTCTGCACAATTTGAAAATTTTGAGCACTATGGCCAAGCCGTTCATAATCCGTGTCCCGCTTATCCCGCAGGTAACCGACACCGACCGGAACCTCTCTGCCATCGCTTCGGCAATTCGCAATCTACAGGGTCTTGCCTGCGTGGAGTTATTGCCCTATAATAAAGCCGCTGCGGGAAAGTACAAAAGCGCAGGTGTGGAATTTAGGCCTACGTATGAGCAGTGGCGAGAAGTAAATATAAACCAGTCAATTTTTACCGATGCCGGCTTAAAGGTACGGGTAGTCGGAGGAAAGGCAGTGCCTAAAGTTTGAAGTGTCTAAAGTGCCTAAAGTTGTGGAATTTTTTTTAACTTTAGTTCACTTTAGCTCACTTTAGGCACTTTAGCTCACTGAGATACGAGTTTTATTTATGATAGTTATTATCGATTATAACGTTGGAAATGTCAGGAGCGTATGCAACGCATTCCGGTATACCGGCTGCGAGGCGAAGCTTAGCTGCGAACCTGAGACAATCGAAAACGCCGCCGGCCTGGTTTTGCCCGGCGTTGCAGCGTTCGGCTATGCTGTCGGCGCTTTGGGTTCTCTTGCTGAACTGATAAAAAAAGTTGCCTTGAACGGCAAGCCGCTTCTGGGTATTTGTGTCGGCTACCAGATGCTTTTCGACCGGAGTTGTGAGCACGGCAGGCACAATGGCCTTGGGCTTATCAGCGGCAGCGTCGTCCCTGTCCCTGCGGAACAAACAGTCCCGCACATGGGCTGGAACATGGTAACTCTGCCCGATGATATGGAGTTGTTCGCCGGGGTGGGAAAAGAAAAACATTTCTATTTCGCCCACTCTTTTTATGCCGATGTCGCTGACAGCCGGGCCAAAATCGCCTATACTGATTACGGCTTTAATTTGCCCGCATCAGTGCAGAAGGCGAACATTTACGGCACGCAATTTCACCCTGAAAAGAGCGGCAAAACCGGATTGAAAGTCCTGAAGAATTTTGCCGAAATCTGTAAAAAGTAAAAAGGAATTAGACGCTGATTACGCTGAAAAATTAGACACAGGATTAACGCAGATGGACACAGATTAAAAAAAGAAAAAAAACAGTGTAAATCAGTGTAAACCTGTGCCTTAGGTATCTGTGTCTAAAAAAAATAAAAAGAATACTCAGACGCTGATTAACGCTGATATTTAATAGTTCTTTACTTTACAGCGAAATCTGCGTCAGAAAAATATAAAAATATGCTGACAAAAAGAATTATACCTTGTCTCGACGTTAAAGATAACCGTGTGGTTAAGGGCGTCAATTTTCTGAACCTGCGTGACGCCGGCGACCCTGTGGAACTCGGCGCAAGATACAGTGACTCTGGCGCCGATGAGCTGGTATTTCTGGATATCACCGCCACCATTCGCTCCCGCAAAACAATCGTCGAGCTTGTCGAGAAGGTTGCCGAGAATGTCTTCATCCCGTTTACGGTAGGCGGCGGCATACAGACAGTTGACCAGATTGACGAGCTTTTACGAAGCGGCGCCGAGAAGGTTTCGGTAAACACCGCCGCCGTTGAAAATCCAGCCCTGCTCACAGCAGCCGCTCAGCGTTTTGGAAATCAATGTGTGGTCCTGGCTATTGATGCCCGCCGCTCGAAAGAGCAGCCGGACAGATGGCAGGTCTGCGTAAAAGCCGGCTCGGAACCGACCGATATTGACGTGGTTGAATGGGCTGTAAAAGCTGAAAAGCTGGGCGCAGGCGAAATACTGCTGACCTCTATGGACGCCGACGGCACTAAAGCCGGCTACGATAACAGATTGAACAGGGCTGTCAGTAATGCGGTTAATATCCCTGTAATCGCATCCGGCGGAGCCGGCAAACTCGAGCACCTTTACGACGCTATTGTTGACGGCGGTGCAGACGCAGTGCTTATGGCGTCAATCACGCACTTCGAGCAGTACACTATAAAGCAGATGAAAGAATACCTCGCCGGCCGCGGCATTGCTGTAAATCTATAAGCAAAACATACCCGCCAGAGCTAAAGTGAACTAAAGTGCCTAAAGTGAACTAAAGTGAGCTAAAGCTAAAAGTTATTCCACAACTTTAGGCACTTCGAACTTTAGGCACTCCTTGGTGTGTGCATATTTGCTTATTTTCCGGCATTTTTCAGCGAAAAACACCTTAAGTTAAGCTTTTTCCCCTCGATAATGGTGTTCGGAAGCATCTGTTTGATTAAAGGATTATTGTGCGCCGTTTTTTTATCTGTAAATAACCTGGAAGTGAGCATAGTACAATGGTTAACCAGCCGGTACTGTTGGAAAGAGAAAATACGGACAAACTTCTGGAAAATACCCTCGGCAACAGTATTAATATTGCCGAGCCTCTAACCAATCGCGAAGCGGAAATTCTGCAATCAATCATCGCCGGAAAGACCAACAAGCAAATAGCTCGCAAACTCTGCCGAAGCGAAAGAACAGTCGAATATCACCGCAACAGACTCATGCGCAAACTCAATGCCAGAACGGCAGCCGATTTAGTCAAACGGGCTATTGCTACGGGAATTATATAGCTATCTCCGATTGCTCCTGATTAAATTAGGGGTTAAAAATCAGCAGTTTTTTTTTACATTCCGCATTTTAAGTTTTCTTACCACTTACCTGCCTGTCGCCAAATCCGGTACTTTCCGAAATCAACCCGCTGTGAGAAATTGACGAACACTATGGTAAGGCATTCGCAAAGTTGAAATGTCTAAAAAGGGGGCCAAATAATGGAGAACGGAAGAGCTTCGTGCAGGGAAAGGGGGGAGCTTC
>CAJVYN010000069.1 GCA_913009355.1 uncultured bacterium
TTAATGATACGGCGACCACCGGGATCTCCACTCTTTCCCTACACGACGCGCTTCCGATCTCTGCTGATGCTCCCCAAGAGTTCTCCCGTCTTCGGGTCGTTGGCCGTGATGGTGAGCTTGTAATTTTCACCCGTTGGCTCGGCTGTCAGGTGCAGCTCAATGTCATCGAGCGCAAGGGCATCTGCCCCTTGTGCCTTATTCGTCTCAGGCCAGCCGATGAAAAGCTCACCGGCTGTGGTAACACCGACATTCATTCCCCTGCCGCGTACGGCACTGTCCCGGTAGTCATTGAAGCGTCCCTTTGCACCGATGCGGAATCCAGCCCAGCCGTTAACGGATTTTGATTCTTCATTATTCTGCAGGCGTCCAAGGCGTACACTGATACGAAGGTCGCCTTTTTGTTTTCCTAATTGACGTGTTAAGAGATGAACGTTGCGGTCGTGACCGCTGATAACACATTCGAGTCGACCCTGGCGAATCCGCCAGTCCTGCAGACGGTTCGACCAGTATTCGGGGCCTATCCAGACACGCTCGATACCTTTCGGCCAGGCACTGCGGAACTGCCCGGCCGTAATGGTTGCAGATGGGCAGCACAAAAAGGCCAGGATAAAAATTACAAACACATCAATTCGTGTTCCTCGACGCAGCATATTCAAACTCCTTTCAATATTTAACTTTATCGAAACAGATTTCCAGAATCTACCGCTGATAATATGCCCCTGTTCCGTGGAAACTTCAAGTCTGATATGATAAGTCTATCAGGTGGGCTTTAGAAAGTTTCCTTTCGATAATGGCCCTTGCCAGATTCACCCATCTTCTGCATGCATCGAGCACAACGCTGTCACTGCTGGCCACAATCAAATCAGTTTTTATCAGTTCGGTATCGGGGCTTGGGAGAAGTTCAACCTTCCAATTCCAGTCATTTCCATGGGCCAATTCGCCGATTAGTATTTTCAATCGGCCACTATTTGAGACAGGACTGTCCAATAGCCATAGACAATCGGTTATATTGTTCTCTTCTAAAAATTCGCCTATAAGTTGCACAGCTGGTATTGTTTCGGTAACTTTACGGTATGTTCCGTGTATGCTCGCCAAGTCCCTGAAGCAGCTGTCGCGTCCCTTAAAAATACACGCGCCGCTCATTGCTGCTTCGACGGTTATCAATACGTTGTAGCCGTCGATAGCGATGGGCCGGCCAGCAAGATTTTTTGGTGCAATGCAGCGCTGACTTCGAGAGGATAATTGCTGGTCGGAGCAGGCACTTCGCATAATTGCCAATCTTTGCCTTTTCGTGAGCGAGAATTTGTCGCCGACTAATTTAAGGGCACTTCTTTCAGCATAGCCTTTTGTCAGCAAGAGTGAAAAGTCAACAATTGCAGATCGCAAATCGGAAATTGCATTGGGGGCAAACAACCTCACGTCTTGCGGATGCGGTCCTCTGTGAGTTCGCTTGTCAGGCATATCTCGTATCTCGTATTGCGTATGGTATTACTTATCATATGATAATTCAGAGCCCGACAATTAACAAGTATCGTTAAAAGCAAGTTGGCATAGCCGTCAGTCTCTCTATCATTAAGTTACCTACGGTGAATGTTTTGGGTTCATACGCTTTTGTGATAATTTGACCATCTCTTAGCTGCAGTTGCGATTATCTGTAGCGCATCTCTACTGCCGTTATCGACTCCTTTTTCAAAATCTCCTCCGACATTGCCCATTTGATTTGTTACGTGGGCAAAACAAATTACCGGTTTTTGACTTACCTGAGCGAACGCATATAATGCCGCAGCTTCCATTTCGACAGCCAGAATTTTCCGGGAACGACAATATTCTATAGCTGCGGCAGTTTCACGAAAGGGGGCATCGGTTGTCCATGTTGCCCCAGTATGTACCGGAATGACAGTTTTATCAAAAGAATCAGCTATCATCTCAAAGAGATTGTTGTTGATTCTGCTGTACTTCGAGGGTGGAAGGTAATGGTAGCTGGTACCTTCGTCTCTTAATGCTTTCTCAATCAGTATGAAATATGGCGGCTTTTGTATAGGAAAAATCTGGCCTGATGAGGTCATACTTATCAATAACCGGCATCCCGAAGCGAACAGCTCTTCTGCCACAAGTACGGCAAACGAAGCGCCAACCCCGCAGCCGATAATTCCGAACTTGATTCCATCATATTCAAAATCATACAATTTACTATGATAACAAGCCCAGTGAGGATTAAGATGAGCCTTTTTTGATGTTATCAAATTGTGAACAATGTCCCCGTCAGGGTCTAAAACACAAATTTCCGGTACATTGTTATCTGAAAGATTCTTCTGCCGTCTTGCTTCTCGCAGGAGGTTTTCAGGAGTAAAAACCGAGGGTTGGTCAAAATATTTATGAGATAAAATCGGAGGTGATTCTGAATTGTTCATACACATCCTTTAGCACTACTGTCCCGTTATAAGTTCAATAATAACAATTGGTATTGTGTTGGAGGCAAACAACCTGGCATCTTGCGGATGCGGTCCTCTGTGAATTCGCCTGTCAGGCATATTTAATTGACTATTGGCTATTTACTATTTACTATTTACTATTTACTATTAGCTATTAGCTATTAGCTATTAGCTCTAACGTCCAGTTTGTTTTTCAACAGTTGATTTTCAATAGTAAACAGTCAATTGTCAATAATCAATTATAAATGGCCAGTCACAATTTAGCACATATTAAAATAGGCGACCTGGAAGTCATCGGCTATTCGGTTGCAGGTGAAGAAACTGTGGTTGCAATACCGCAGTTGGATGTTTGTTTCGATATCGGCAAAGCCCCCGATCAGATTATTCCCATAAACAATATCCTTCTCACACATGGGCATATGGACCACGCCGCAGGTATTGCGTATTATCTGTCGCACCGAAACTTTTGCGGCCAATCGCCGGGGACGATTCTGGCCCCTCAAAATCTATTGGGGCCGATAAGAGAAATAATTGATGCCTGGGGACGGCTGGACGGCAATAAAGTACCTGCTAATCTGGTTGGCGTAAAAGCCGGCGATGAATACCAGATAAAGCCGAATTTGTTTGCCAGGGTATTCCCGACAAAACACAGCAGAGGTTCCGTTGGTTATAGTGTAATCGAAAAGCGAAAAAAAATTAAACCTGAGTATGCCGGGCTTACGGGGCCGCAAATCGTTGAGTTAAAAAAGCAGGGTATCGAAATTGACTACCCGCTGGAGATTCCGATTGTCACCTACCTCGGCGATACGAAGTACGTCGATTTCTCGCAATTAGAATACATCTCCCAAAGCAGGATTTTAATTGCAGAATGTACGTTTTACATAGATGAACATACCGGCAGAGCCGAGGCAGGCAGGCATATGCACATCAACGAATTTGCAGCACTAATCGAAAAGCTGAAAAACGAACATATTATTGTTACTCACACAACACAGCGAACGCCTATGTGGGAGATTCGCAAGATATTGAAAGAAGCCCTGCCGCCGGAAAAGTACGACAGAATTATCCTGCTTATGGACAAAAGGTGATTGTCATTGTGATATGAGTTTATATTGGCGGGCGAGAATCGGTCAGGCAAAGCTCGACAAGCTCGTCAATTACCGCTGTGCCGGCACAGATTACCTTGTCGGCTCCGCCCCAATAGAGTTTCAAAGTACCATCATCTTCCGGCACAGCACCGCAGGTGAAGACTACATTATGCACATAGCCGGTAATCTCCCACTCGTCCTCAGGCTGCAGTATCCAGCGGTTACCAACGCCAAGAATTTTCGATGGGTCATCGAGCGAGTGCAAAGCAACTCCAAGCCGATAAACGCAGCCATCCATTGTCGGGAAAACGCCGTGGTAAATGCTTAACCAGCCTTTATCGGTACGAATCGGCGGAGCACCAGGACCGATTTTCATCTCGTCCCAGTGATAGATTACAGGTTTCATTACCAGTTTTGAATCGCCCCAATATCGCAAGTCCGGCGAGAAACTAATCCAGATTGACCAGGGGCTGATGTCGGAATGCGGGCGGTCCAGCTTAACGTATCTGCCGTTGATTTTTTCGGGGAAAAGTACGGTATTACGGTAGTCAGCCTGAGTGATAAAGGCGACTCTTTCGAACGATTCGAAATCCAACGTTTTAGCTAATCCAATGCGAACACCGTGTCGTGAATATGCACTGTATGTTATGTAGTAGGCGCCTTCTAAAGGGGTAATGCGAGGATCCTCAACGCCAAACTCCTCGTATTCGCAAAATTCCGGCTCTTTACCGGGTACCATAAAAGGTTCAGGGCGGGGCTTGAAATTGAAGCCGTCCTGGCTTTCAGCTATACCGATTATTGAACGGCCGGTATCAAGATGTGAGCGAAACAGCATTATGTATCGGCCGTTAAATTTCGCAACGCCGGCGTTGTGAACCGTTTCCACCGGATAGGGGATATCGTCCTTTGTAAGGATAGGATTGCCTTTGTAGCGAGTGATAAATTTTTTCGTCATTTGTTACTTCCCTGAGATAGTTTCCTTCTTTTGCGTTTCCCTTCGGAAGATTTCTTCATATACCTTTTCATAGTTCGAGACCATACAATCGATGGTAAAATGTTCTTCAACGTGCCGGCGGCACTTTTTACGGTCTAACGAATCGATTTTACCGACGGCCTCTACCGCCTCATCTACATTGTTTACCAGATAGCCGGTCTGTCCGTCTGCGATGACCTCGCGGCAGGAGCCCAAGTCCATTGCGATTACCGGCACGCCCGCAGCCATAGACTCGACCAATACTAAGCCGAAGCGTTCGGGAATAGTGTTGAGGTGCAGTACAACGCAGGCCTGTTCGAGTAGAGCGTTACGCTGTACCGGATTGACCGGGCCGATATACTGAATCGAAGAATCATTGATGTGCGGTTTTAAAAAATTGTCGAAGTAATTCTGGTCCTGGATTATACCCGCTATTATCAAGTCTTTACCGCTTTTTTTTGCAACTTCGATAGCTAAGTGTACTCCTTTATCAGGGTGTATCCGTCCATAAGAGATGAGCTTGTCACCCGGGCTGTCTCTGAAGGTAAGATTGGAAAGATCGATTCCATTATAAACGGTCGCAAGGTAAGGCAGTTGGCTGTCTCTGTCAGAGTCGCTTATGGAAACATAGTAAGTATCTTTGTAATTTCTGTAAACTCGCAGTATATCCGGTGAGGAAAAACCGTGTATGGTGGTCAGCATCGGGGTTTTTATAAACGGAAGGTAAGTTAAAGGCAGATAATCGAAGTTGTTATGAATAAGGTCGAACTCATCGGCTTGTTGCAGGCAATAGGAAATATGCAGACACTCGGAGACCTTTGGGATTTGTGCTTTGTCTTCTTCATAACCTTTTTCGATAACAGCGCAGAGTTTGGCGCTTGTTACAGAATCTTTGGTGGCGAACAGTGTTACGTCCCAGCCGTGAGCAACCAGTCCCTCTGTAATATTGCTGGCGACGGTTTCCCAGGCGCCGTAGGCCCAGGGAGGTGTCCGCCATGCTACCGGTGATAAAACAGCTATGCGTTTGTTCTTAATATCCAAAACCTTAGCTTACTGCCTTTCTTCTCACTTCTTCTTTTATTCGCTGGATATGTCCCCGACCTAAGGCTTTTACTTCACAGCCGAGTTCGAAATACCGATAGATTTTCTCATCGTCCAGTATGCCGAAGCAATCAATCACTGCCAGAGGTGCACCCGCCCATTCAACTATTTTGTCGGGATCGAGTTTTAAGTACGGGGCATGCGGCACAGCTAATATGATTGCCTGAACATCTTTAATCGCAGCAGTAAGGCTGCGCTGGACACGAATATTTACCAGTTCATCCTGATTGCGGAAAAACCTTGCCAGTGAGTGCCCCGGAGCCGGGTACGTATCCTGTTTTTCCAGCTCGAACCAGTGCTCCAGATACGGGTCGTGCACCCGCATCTCAGCGCCAATCTCGGTTAGCTTTCGCAGGATTACTTCTGAGCCGCTGTAGCGGCTGTCAGCCACATCCTGGCGATAGCTGGCACCGCACAGAAGTACGGCTGCGCCGGCAATTTGGCTGCCCATGTTTCGCAGGGCATCTCTTGTTAGTGTCGCCACATGGAGGCCGCGTGTATCGTTGATATCGATTGCCAGCGTTGTTATCTTGAATATATCGTCATTGAAGCCGAGAATGTGCTTATATGCCCACTGCCCGAGGCCTCCGTCCTTGGGCAGACAGTATCCGCCGATGCCAGGTCCTGGAAATATGATATTGCTGTGTGTTGGCCGGGTCTTTATTGCCTTGATGACCTTAATCAGGTCCACGCCGTTGCGCTCTGCGAATAAACTCCACTCGTCGAGGAACGCAAGAATAGTAGCACGGTAAGAGTTCTCGATGATTTTCGTAGTCTCTGATTCGATTGGTCGGTCCATAACGGTCAGTGGATATTGCTCGGTGTTCAGTACTTCTTTGAGAAACTTTTCGACACGTCCTCTTGCCTCGGCGTTACAGCCGGAACAGACTCGCCAGAAATCCCGTATCGATGAGACGTATTGTTTGCCGGGCATAACCCGCTCGAAACTGTGTGCCAGCAGCGGCTCTGAGTCGATGCTGCGTGTTGCGAAGGCTTTCTTTATAATGGGCAAGGCAACGAACTCGGTTGTGCCCGGTGCCACGGTTGTCTCAATCAGCGTCAGGCACTTCGGCGGTATCTTTTCACCAATGGTCTTTATTGTTGCTTCCAGTGCGCTCATTTCCGCTTTGCCGGTTCGCATATTGCCAAGCTCGGTTTTTGTATAATCGCACTGAACATCTACAACTACGCAGTCAGCTAATTTGAGGCAGTCGTTGTTGTAGGTGGCGACAAGTGTTTTTTTCTCAAGCACACAGCGGGCTATCATCGGCTCAACCTCTGGGTCTTCGGCCTTTACCGGCGAGATGCCGCGGTTGAGCAACGGAATCTTCCAGTAGCTTCGAGTGCTGGGACGTTGACAGCCGATGACAAACTTATTGGGCCTGCCGGTTTTTTTATCGATAGTATCAGCCACGATAGCAGCCATAACCGCACCGACGAAACCAACCCCCATTACCACAACGATTTCCTTGCCTTCACTGCGCGCCGCTTCTACCAGCGACTCGATGCGCTCGAACTCCGCAGCATACTCATCCTGTGTGGGGATAGTAAATTTTTCACCTTCCGGACTTATTGAATAATCCATTGTTGGCACCTTTTCTGAACTGTAAATATAACGCTAATCTGGAATCGGAATTGTGAGGAAAGTGTTTACTTTTTCAGTTCCCTTATTGCTTCACCCAATTCCAGTACTCGTTTGGCCTGATTCGCAGGCAGTCTGCCTTCTTTGTTGGGCCAGACCAGCATTGATATATTCGCTCCACGGCTGGTTGCATTACGATATAGGTCCAACAGTACCGACAGGGGCCTGGTACGTTTTTTATTGCCTTTAACTTGCCCCGGCTTTGTTACCCATCCGAGAACCTCCATTGGAATATAGTATTTCTTGCCGTTGTGCTCCATCCATGGATTGTATCCTTCGGGAGCTGGCACTTTACCTCCGGGTTGCAATATGTCCGTTGGCCAGCGTCCCTGCTGACCGGGGTCGTGCATTACTACAAGACAGTCCGGCTGAACGGATTTGACCGTATCGTATGCCTGCTGGACACGTTCGGCCGGAAAGTCCTCTCCTTCCCCGCCTTTCATTCCATCGAACCACATAGTTGTTATTGGACCGTAATTAGTCAAGACTTCCCTTATCTGGTTATTAGCGAGTTCATACCATTCGTCATCGGTCATTTTCTTATCTCGTTTGTGTGCTGCATCCACCCCAAGGCAGTAGTTGAAGCACGGCGCAAGTCCGTACTTTCGGCAGGCCTTTACAAACTCAGCTACTACGTCCGTCTTATTACCGCTTGCAGCTACATCATAGTCACTGAACTTACTGTCCCACGAGGCAAAGCCGTGCCAATTCTTCACATCCAGCACCGCATAGCTCATCCCAGCTTTCTTGGCTGTTGCAATCCACTGGTCAACATCAAGATTGGTCGGGTTGTACGCCTCCGGCGGCGGCACCGAACTTGTCTGGAGTTCGTCCAGGGTTTTATCGTTGATGCTCCACATCCCGAAGTTTATCCACAAACCGTAGTCGAGTTGCTCATATCGTGCAATCACCTCTGTCCTTTCGGTTGCCGGTTCGAAATGAACCGATTTATCTTGTATATTATTAGCGTCGCTGCGAATTGCCTCAGCCAGCTCCATCAGGCGTTCGACCTGGTCGTCGGGCAGTTTACCCTCTCTGTCGGGCGCAGCACCCAGTGTAAAGTTTGCTCCCCGGCCGGTTATATTGCGATAAAGGTTTAACAGCTCCGCCTTTGATGCCAGTCTTGCATCCGGCCTCCAGAACCAGTTTTCCACAACAGTACCGAGAATATCCATAGGAAGGTAGTAGGTTTTCCCATTATGTTCCATCTTCGGGTTGTGTTTCTTCTGCGGGACGTCACGTCCGGGCTGAAACACATCCGTGGGCCAGGTTCCAAACTGGCTTGGGTCATGCATCACTACAATACAATTCGGCTGAAGTGATTTGACTATATCGTATGTCTGCTGAGCTCGTTCGGCCGGAAAATCTTTTCCCATTCCGTCAAACCACATAGTTGCTATAGGGCCATAATTGGTCAATAGTTCCCGAATTTGATTAAAGGCCAATTCATACCATTCATCTTCGGTCATACCCTTCTCTTTCCGGTGGGCCATATCCTGGCCGACGCTGTAGAGAAAGCATGGTGCTATTTCATACTTACGGCAGGCCTTGACAAATTCAGCCACTACATCTGTTTTGTTGCCGCTTGCAGCTACATCATAGTCGCTGTACTTACTGTCCCACAAGGCAAAGCCAAGCCAGTGTTTCACGGTTAATACGGCATATTGCATACCGGCTTTTTTAGCAGTCGCAACCCATTGGTCAACATCGAGTTTCGTGGGGTTATATATTTCCAGCGGTGGCAGGGGAATTTTTTTTGTGCCTATCGTGCAGAACGGCTTTTCGAGGTATGTATTAACACCGTAGTGAATGAACATACCGTATTGCATCTGTTCATACCGGGCGATTGCCTCTGTCCTTTCGGTCGCCGGCTCAAATTGAGCGGAATCAGCAGCCCTGCTGTCAGTGAGCAGAACGGCTCCAATCAATAGAAAAACAGTTGTGAGGGCAAATAACATTGTCAAGGTCTTTGGGACTTTAACGTTCATCGCAGTTCTCCCTAAAATTAAGAGGTTCACATTAGCCCCCCACCTTGCTGCGCAAGCCGGCAGTGGGGGGGGCAGAACCAAGGTTGGCGATTATACTATTTCCGCAGCAAAGTATTCATAAAAAAGTTGTATTTAACCGCAATATCTGCAAGTTTTTGCGGATTATATTATTCGTGATTCGTAGCACGAACGACGTGGATTGGTATAACGCCTTCTTGTTAATGAACTTAGCCACAATAATTTTCAAGCACAAATGAGATGTCCAGCTTAAACGCAAACGAACTGCTGCTGTATATAATATGTCGTATCTCCTTGTTTTATAGGGTCTTATGGAAGTTTACAGGATTACCTGAATCGTCAAGTATAGAGCCTTGAAAAAGTAGCTCGAAAAAAGTACAAAAATTTGAGAATTTAGGCAATTTTAGTATTGACATTTAAAGAGGAAACAGGTACAGTCTTATAATAAGCGGAGCAAATAAATACAAATACTTGTATTATTAGCGGGTAGGAGTTTATTTGCTTTGGCGCTGAAGCTGGTGTGCCTTTATCATCCGTTTCGGTTGTGTGGTAGGCAGTGAGAGAGGATTAAGAGTGATGAGAAGAGGAAGGGTGAGAGAGACGGTCAAATTTTCCCGCCGTGTGTTGTGTTTGAGCTTTCCGGGCATAACCCATTCCTTTCTGTCCCCTCACAGTGGATCTCTCTGAGCAAAAACATATTTCGTGTTTTGAGATAGTTTTTAAGAACTTGTTGTTGGAAGTTGTTTGAGATGAGCATTCTAATCAGGTGAAGGTGGTTTGGCGTGTTGCCAAACGAGGTTGTGGATGCTTGTCGAGAACGACGGAATCGTTTGTTGTTTTGGCTTGTGGCTAACAACAATATAGAGACGTATTGGTTTTTTTGAAAGAGGAGGAGTATTATGTACAGAAAATTGTTATGTTTAACAACCCTTGTATTAGTGCTGGGTCTGGTCGGCAGTGCCTCAGCGGCCCTGGAGGCCCAGTGGACGCTGGACCAAACCACCGCCGATTCAAGCGGTAACGGTCGCAATCTTACCGAGGTGGATTGGCCGGGCTGGACAACCGGAGCTCCACTTGGTGCGAATCCATCAGGTGCGCTGCAACTCTTTGGAGATGGCAGCCGCGCCGAAGCAGTCGGCTATCCCGGCAATCTCGGCGGCGACGCTCGTACATTCGTTGCCTGGATCAAGGCACCGGATGAGGGTAATTTTGGCGATTCCACCGCTCAAAAGTGGCGCTACATTACTGCCTGGGGAACTAATGTCCCCTGGGATGGTGGAAGATGGATGATAGCCCTTAACTACGGCTGGGTGTTTGTAGCAAGTAACGCGTTCGCAAAAGTCGAAACAAGGGTAGCCGATGGTACATGGCATCACATAGCGGTAACGCTGCCACAGAACGGAGTCATCACGGATGTCAAGATTTACATAGACTGCATTCTGTCGACAAGCACAGTATTTGGAGGGAATTTGACTACTCAGG
>CAJVYN010000070.1 GCA_913009355.1 uncultured bacterium
TTAAGTCTACCCGAGGCCTGCCCCTTCGCTGGGCCGCTCGGGGCATACGCCTAGGGGCGCTCGGTTCGCCTGCCCGGCTCTAAGGCACGCCTGCTGGGAGCGCGCTGGCTGAACGCCAGCTTTCGTCCAGCCCCCCTGTAAAGAATAGCCAGGCCCCGGGGGGAAAAACCCCCCCATAAAACAGGCCTGTCTATACCTGTTTTCAACAGGATTTAAAAGCTTTCGGCGGCAAGCGTCTTTACACCCCCCCAGTTTCGTCGCCCCCCCCTAGTCGAAAGCAGGGGGGAGCGCCGAACATTCTGTTATTAAAAAAAAGAAATTCCGAGATAAAGCAAGAGCAAAAAGCGAGTAACCCCCCCCTTTGATTCGCCGGGGGGGTCGAGCTCCTGTTCTCGCCCGCTGCGAGTCCGCAGGTCTACATCCTGCGTCCTCGGTCGGCAAGTCGCCCCCCCCCTCGCTTCCTCATTTAGCAGATTTTACCGGTACACAGTTCCCTTAGGCTCATCTTAAACAACCCCCCCAAAGATTACGAAAACCCCCCCTCACTTGGGGGGTTTCGTACCCTCTGAGAAAACGATCTTCTTTCTCTCCCAGCCATGAGAATCTACCCACTTGACAAAAAACTTTTTTGGGAGTATACCTAAAGAAAGGGAAAAAAATGTCTTATGCGAATCGGTCATATCAAAATATTATTATCGGTAGTGAAGTACGCCGTTCCATAGCCGGAACGACCACTTATCGTGTACGTCGAGGCAACGGATATTACGGCTCTGTACTGGGCGAGAAATACCAGGATAAATTTGGCCTAGTAATACCTTCAAGCATAAACAACGTTGAGAGCGCGGCTTATCGGACACTACTGAGTAACGCAGTCGCCTACTGGAAAAACACTTTAAGCGAATCGGAAAAAAAAGAGTACAACCGCCAAGCAAGTCATGGCCTTCAAATGTCAGGATATAATTTATTTGTTAGGAAAGTAATCCTTGGTGAAGTAATATTATAAAAAATAAAAGACACTGTTAGAGCGTTGCTAAATTCACGAATACTAAAAAACAACATAACAGATGACCTTAGACTTAAACGATCTTGTTTTTTTCATCAGTAACGTTGGAATCTCTAGCGCCATTTTAATTTATTTAATCTGGCGCTTTGATAAATTTCTGACGTTTTTGTGTCAAAAACTAGAAATTTATAACCACGAATTCGCCGAGATATCGAGCTCAATTAAAGGCTTAACAAGTGAAGTAAAAGAAACTAAAGAAGTAATAACACAGCTTTCCAAAAAATAGTCAATGGCTAAAATACAAGGCCCCCTTCTCAGTCTTAGCGCCTCGGGATCCATAGGTCCTCGGCTTACATTCAGCCAGCGCAAATCAGGACAACAAGCACGATTCCAAAAAGCACAAGTAGACGTCATCACATCAGAACGCACAACCCAGCGAGCCTATTTCGACGAGGCAGTCGGAAAATGGAATTCTTTGTCTGGGCCAGAACAAGAACAATGGAATACTTTTATCAACTCTTAGCTAAAAATACAGGCTTAGGAAACAAAACAATAGATTCAGATAACCTAGAATAACAAGAAAAAAAAATGGCAAAAGAACTCGATTATATGGAGTACGCGTCGGACGTAGCCGCACAGAGCGCTTACGTAACAGACGGAAACCTAACATATAGCGCTGATAGATGTACAGGGGGCACAGCAATATCATCTTGCGCTGACCCCAATCAGCCGGCGTCATACGCCTTTGATAATGACCTAACCCTACGTTGGTACGTTTTGGCAGCACACAACGACGCATTTATAACAAATGTATGTTATATCGGATATGATTTCGGTTCAGACAAGACAATAACAAAAGTTAGATATGCCGCTTATAATGATTACACGCCTAGCTCAGTAACAATAAAATATAGTGACAATGGTTCAGACTGGACAACATTGCAGAGCTTTACAATAGCAGCGGGGGGCCTTCAAAGTTACAGAGAATTAGTCATAACCAATGAATCGTCGCCACATAGATACTGGGGCGTTTTCGCTAACTCGCAAGCAGCAATAAACGGACTGACATGGGTCGTGAGCGAAATCGAAATGTTAGAAACAACAGGGATAGAATTACAATCTTACTCGGAAAATACAATAAAGGAGCAAGGATTATATTCGCTAAAAGTGGTAGCGATACAGACAGATTCCTTAAATGACACATTAACAAAATCTGGGCTAGCGATAGATTTGACGGGAATCAATACTCTCGAAATTTGGGTATACGCCTCGAGAACCGGAGCAAACATAGAAATAAGAATACACGACTCAGGGGGTACCACCACAACGAAAAGTATCGTTATCTCATCAGCTGATACATGGGAAAAAACGACGTGGGATATTTCCGGTGTATCGAATAATAACAAAGACGATATTGACAGTATAATTGTAAAAATTACGAACGCAGACGCCGAAAACACTTTTTACCTTGACAACTTCTTTGGAATAGAAATCACAGTATACCCAACAGCACGACTTAATAAAAACCGCATAACCGGATATCATTGTTTTATGGACGCCTACCTACGAGCAGTACGCCTCGGGTTTGAACCTCTAAAACTCCCCGACGGCTCAATTTTCTAAAATAGTCAGACATGGCAAAAGTAACTACACAGACAATTCCTAGCGAGCAAAGAATTATCTATAAGCGAGCCGCACAAATCGCAACAACGGTCCGTAATATAGACTACGTCCGGACTCGATATCCTTGGAGGATTAAAAACTCACAAGCAGGGGGCTCGGCTGAAACACCGCTACAGAAAACTATGCGGGATAGGTTTAGATATGTAGTGCAAAAGTATTCCTTGATTTCCGCCGCAGAAAGACTAAGATGGGTAGACGCGAACCCCGAGTACCATTCTTTCTTATACGGCTATAACTTTTTTATGCTCGAGGGCTTAATGGGCGGCGGCCCCGAACAATATCCTCAAATGATTAAATCAATACAAGTAGTAAAGCAGTCAATGGCGGCAGTCGGTAATACCGGATTTGTGATTAACACAGTAGACCCTGCAAAAGTTGTCGTATTGATAGCAGGGAATAGTTTTATTTCTGACTTAATCCAAAGTCATACAGGGGCAATGAATGACAACGCAGAAGTAACGATTAATTTATCCCCAAACGTTGACCCAACCATCGCAGAAGTTATTGTAAAAGGCGGCGGCGGAAGACTAGACACTGACGCAGGAAGCGGAACAGGAAAATGGGGGGATATAGTTTTATCTTCTATCACTGCTTCACAGGTTAAAATCAAATTAGCCCTGCTGAACACACCAGAAACCTTTAACTACTCAGTACAAATCATCGAACATAAAGCACAAACAGTATACCCGGTTCAAGTATCTATCGCCGCCGAACTTATAACTATGGCATGGGCAATAGAACCTTCACTCGCCGCCGACGTCACGATTACAGCAGTAGAGTATCTTTAATTTTAAGGATTTTATATTATGGGTTGGGCAGAGAGAAATAATCCGAACAGTTGGTGGAATAGAAAAAGAAGGGGAGAAAGTAAGCGTTCTTTTGTGACGCCTTTCTCAAGGACAGAAGTAAACGAACATCTTGAAGATGAAACAGAAAGGGGAGAGAGATGGCCAAAAAAATATTCGTTTTATGCTTTGCAGTTTTGGTTATTGCTGGCTGCGCTGGGTTACCGGCATTGTGGAATGTCGGCTCTGAAGGGTATACCTCGCCAGAAGGCTTGGCCGCAAGGCAAGCAATCACACAAACGGCAACACCGGTTGTTGGCGAACCGTGGGCGACGATAATTGGTTCGCTCGTAGGCTTACTAGCAGGCGGATTTGCAGTCTACAAGCGCCGGAAATACCTAGATACGCCGACTAAGTAATTTTACAACGTATGAAACTTAAAGGCCCCCTTCTCAGTCTTAGCGCGCACGGAAAATTCGCCCAGTCTTTGATCTATTCAAAAAAAAAGACTGGGCAGATAGGGCGCCAATATCACTACCCTAAAACTCCCGCCTCACAGAAACAACTCACCCAACGAACAATAATCGGACTTCTAACCGCGCACTGGCAAATTATGTCTGCCGGCGAAAAGGAAGATTGGAACGCCTTGGCTCAAAAACAGAGTCCTCAGATAACCGGATTTAACCTTTGGATAAAAACGGCACAGACAGATTTACCAACATACCACGGATTACAAGGCTACTGGTCGTCCAATGAATTATCTGGGGAAACTGTTTTTGACTATTCAGGAAACGGAAACCATGGCACATTAAAGCCATCGTTTCCTAGTAACGTACCGCAGAGAGTAGACAGCCTTAACGAAAAATTTGGGAAGGCATTATCATTCAACGCAGTAGATAATTATGTATCAATACCGGCCAGCAATAGCCTGGATTTTAGTATACCCAATAAAATAACTATCATAGCATGGATTTACATGTTGGGTCTTGGCGGCGGAAACTATAATTTAATTATCCAGCAAGGTGGGTGGAATGGATTTTGGCTAAGAGTTAAGCCGAACGGGTACCTTGAAATGGAAATAGGAACTGGTAATCTCCCAGACGCAAAGGTATTACCGGGTATAAGCTCCCCAATGTTTTATAATACTTGGTATAACGTTGCTGGCACTTTTGATGGCTCGGTAATGACTTTGTATGTTGACGGTAAATTCGTCCGTAGCGTGGGAACAGCAATAACAATAGGATTTGCAAACACCGCTCTAAAAATTGGGGGATATTGGCAATGGTTCAACGGGCCTATTGATGAAACTCGCCTCTACAACCGAGCCTTATCATCAGAAGAAATACAAAAACAATACCAACTATTACGCTCAAACACACGCCGCCAACCTTTGCTTCAATAATATCCCTTGACAACTCCCCTTCCTTAGATTAAAATTTAAGCTAACTTCACGCAATACACAATATGTTATGATTCAAAATCTTATAATGAAAGGAGGTCGAAGCTAATGGCAAAGGTTGAAGGTCCTTTATTCTCGTTAGAGGCTAGAGGAAAAATCGGTAATGTTATGGTTCATTTCCCTTGGAAAGGTCGTAACGTTGTCCGAAAGTGGCTTAAACCCACAAATCCACGCGACATTGACCAGAAGATTATCAGGCAGAAGATGGCTGGTTACGGTAAGTGCTTAGGCGCTATGGTTACACCGGGAACCGTTCTACCTAATGGCTCTGCATCAGTTGTTGCTTGGAAGGTAAAAACCCCCGCCGCACAAATCTGGAACGCATACTTCTCAAAGAAGGGCATGGATTACACAAAAAGTGATAGTAACTTTACCTCGGTATTGTCTGCTGCACTTTTCGGTTGTGATGCTACGTCTGATATTTGGGCGGAGTGCGCTACAAGTTTGGGGTTGGACACTCTACTCTCGACGGCTGACGCGTTTGCGACAGATATCAGCCCAGAGTTGCAGTTGTTCATGGCTGCGCACGCAGCCTACTCCGTTGAGTTATCAACGGCAACCGATATCTACTCTAGTTTTCCGTCCACTTGGACGACAGCGCAGATATCACAGTTTGCGACAGACTTTACCGCCGCATACTAGAATTGAGGTAATGTAAAAATGGAAAAGGCTATGAACCTTACTTACGGCGATCTAATACTCATTGAGATGGCTCTTGTAGAGAAAATGGGTCAATTAGATTTATCTATGCAGTGCGGGATATACTATTCCGAACTCATAGGCAAAATTGAATACCAGCTTCAAGAAATGCGAACTGCCGGTGAAGCAAGTGCCGGAACAGATTTAAGCGCAGACCCACCTAGAACGTAGGGGGTTTTCTGATGGAAAATACCCTACGTTTTAGGAACGGATACCATAATCTGCTACGACGTGAAATCTTAGAGTTAATCCCGAAAACTGCCGCGTCTATTCTTGACCTCGGGTGCGGTACCGGCGAACTCGGAAAAGCAGTCAAAGCCAGACAGCATTGTTTCTATGAAGGTATAGAACTTAACAAAGCGGCCGCAGAAATCGCGTCAACCCACCTTGACAATGTATTCCAAGACAACCTAAACAGATTTAACCCGACCCAGAGAAACCGTCGCTATGACTGCATAATCCTCGGCGATATCCTCGAGCACTTAATCAACCCTTGGGAAATACTAGAAAAATTTAGCGCCGTACTTAGCGCCGAAGGAAGCATAATCGCCTCAATACCTAACGTCGCGCACCCTTGGATTATTTCTCAATTACAAAAAGGACTATTCCGATACGACGACACCGGGATATTAGACAAGACACATCTGCGCTTCTTCACAAAGACGTCTATCTTTCAAATGTTTTACAAAGCCGGCCTAAAAATAGTATGGCTACGCTCACACCCAGCGAAAGATAACCCTATCCAATACCATATAATCGCTAAGAAACCGAAACTCAAACACCGCGAGGCCCTGGTTACTGTCTGCATATTGTCTTATAATACCTGGCCTTTTACAATACGGACTATAGACAGCATAAAACGCTTTACGACGACGCCGCACAAAATATTAGTTATTGATAACGGCTCAACAGACGGAACTATCGCTTACCTTAGAGCGGATAAAGAAGTATATCATATTGAGTCTGACCACAACTTAGGCTTTGCCCGAGGGTTTAATCAAGCGCTCCAGTGTATTGACACACCATATTTTGTTTTAAGTAATAGCGACGTCGTTGTAACACAAGACTGGCTTAAAACAATGTTAAAGCATATCGACTCTGACCCTAAATTAGTATGCTTAGGGCCACGATCTAACAGCGTTTCAGGACCCCAGCTAATTTCAGAAACACCGTATACCAACCTTGAGGGTATGCACAAATTCGCAAAAACATTCAAAACACCTGAAACGTCAGTCATCACTTATTACCATAGAATAGTTTTCTTCTTTACTCTCTTTAAAAGTGAAGTCCTTAAAAAAACGGGGTTCCTTGACGAAAGATTTGGGATAGGTAACTATGAGGACGATGACTACTGTATGCGAATACACTCGCAAGGGGGAAAGTGCGCCTACGACAACACAGTATTTATTCACCATTACGGCTCGTTAACGTTCCAAAAAAATAAAATAAACTGGCAAAGGTTAATGAAAACAAACAAAGAGAAATTTAAGAAAAAATGGGGCATAAAATAGACTAATTTATGGGTAGACCAGAAGGCAGAGAATTTGTCAAAGAATGTACAGAAAAAGTTAAACCCTTCGGCCCTGTTATAGATTTGGGAGCAGGGGAATTTACGAACTACTATAAACCTTTCTTCCCAGGCCTGGACTACATCACACTAGACGCACAGCAAAACTCAACAAATAGTATAGATATAATCGCCGACCTATTAACTTTACCCCGCGTACACGACGCCTATTATGGCGTCGTTTTGTTAATGGATGTACTAGAGCATATCGAGAAACCGTTTACAGCCTTTATGAAAATTAGTCAAATATTGAGCCCAGGCGGAATAATCATTTGCTCCACGGTAACGTCTTGGGTAGAACACGACCACCAGGCAGACTATTGGCGATTTACGCAGGCCGGCTTAGTATTGCTCTGCGACAGATTTGATTTAAGGATATTTCATAAAAAAATAGCTGCGCCGGGGGGTTGTATTCCTTGTCAAGTAATGATCGCCGCAACTAAAGACCACAGTTAAATGAAAAAATATAAATTAGTGATGATTGAGTGGCAGGACGCTTGGGCAAATACAATAGATTGTACAGACATACTTATCCACACAACCGTGGGATTTTTATACCGAGAAACTAAGGACGAGATTTGCCTAGCACAAAGCTACTACTCAGTTGAAGATAAAATAAACGTAAATAACTTTTTCGGAATACCTAGAGGCTGTATAAAAAAATACACAGAAATACGCACGTAAAAAAATACATATAGAATGAAAATTACCCCCCCGAGAATTAACTGGAAAAGTTACTGTTTTGGCTCGATATCGCTCTGTATGATTATGAAAAACGAGTCAAAACATTTACAGCGTTGCCTTGACTCGGTAAAAGGGTTAGTCAATGAAATTATCATAGTCGATACTGGAAGTACAGACGACAGTATCGCTATCGCCGAAAGAAACGGCGCACTCGTTTTACATAGCCCTTGGGCAGACGACTTTTCTATACCGAGAAATATCGGAATAGAAAAAGCCTCGGGTCAATGGATTCTTATTTTAGACCCTGACGAGATTATAGCTAGAAAAGATCATAAAGCACTTAAAGAACTCACGAGAGCAAAAACAATAGTCGCATTCCAAATGGTAACACTCAACTATGCCCGGGATCCCCGGCAAGTAGGGTTCCGCACCATAAAGGATAAGACGGACCCGCTCGGGGGCCCGGGTGGGTTTGTACCTTCAACAAAAACACGCTTTTTTAAAAACGGATTAGGTATTAAATTTGAAGGTTGTTGGCACGAACTCGCTGACTACTATATTGCAAGAAATAAATTAAGAGGCCTAAAAATACAAATACCGATTCACCATTGGGGCAACGAGATAAAACCCAACACGATACGAGATAAAGTAAGGCTTTACCTTGCCCTCGGTGAAAAGAAAGTTAAAGAGTGGCCAAAAAGCGGACAAGCATGGTGGGAATTATCAGTCGCCGAGGCTATCGCCGGCTATCGAAAAAGAGCTATCTTCTCAATTAACAAAGCAATGAGTCTAGGATTTATAGGACAGCCCCCTCTTGTCTGTTTAGCACGTTGCCATAAAATGGAAGGCAACCCAAAAAAGAGTGCGCTTGCTTTTGAGAAGGCCGTCTGTTGTATCTATCCTAACCTGACTCACATAAACCCCCAATTTAAAACACTGGAAAAACTAACCTCATGAGCGCCTACGAAGATTTTTACGGTGCTTGGTTGTGGTACAGTCTAAAAATAAGTATTCTCATAACAACAGCATATTATTTATTTAAAGGTGTCGTCTTAATTTTACCCACTCTTCGCACCTGGTTCTTTTTTACTTGACAAATATATCTTCTTGCGCTATTTTATAACAACAGCAGCACACTTTCAAAGAAAGGCCTAGAATAGACCGAATTTTTTTTTGTGATATCACCAAGAGGGTCACCCTTTTCGGAGGGTTCTAGGCAGGGGAAACGCAAGAACCGCTTTTCTCGACCCTCTTGGATTTTTCTTTTGAGTATATGGGGTGATAAGATGAAAATAAGTCCTGCCTACGCAAAGGTTCCATTTATTCAGCAAAAAATATCCTACCTATCAAAACAAATCCACAGCCAGAGAGAATCAGTCAGCGAAATAGCAGCATGGGGGCAGAACAATGAGTTATTTTTTGCCGCTAGGGCAGATCTAAGGAATTATGAAAAACTTTGGCATAAAGTTACTGGGGGGGCGCTATGCAATTGAAAGAGCCAGCAGTCAATTCCCCTAGTACTTATGTACAAATACAGGGCAAGTTAGCTCCGGCCTTTGGTACCAACGATTTAAGTGTTGGGGGAGTTATTGATTGGCTAGTGAAAAACGAGTACGAAAAAGAGGCTATAAAATTGCAGTCTTGCGGGTCAAAAGTGGTACGTTTAGAGTGCTCAAAAGGACATCAAAAGCTAGTCCGGATCACCTGCCATAAAGAATTTTGCCCCAGGTGCGGACAAACAGACTCTTTGGCTCATAAAAAACGATACCATAGAACCCTAGACCGATTACTTTGGAGCGACATTTTGGGATATGTAGTCTTTACGCTCCCGAAGGTTATATCTGAAGCTATGCCAGGCAGAAAACAATTAGGGGAAATGGAAAAAAAAGCAGCCGGGATTATTAAGGAAAACTTTAGCTCTCCTGGATATATGGCAAGATTCCATCTTATGGGTAATAAACAAGGAGCACTACATATCCATATCAATATACTATTCCCGGTTGTAGACACGAACGGAACCGGAAAAGTCGCACAAGAGATTTTAGATAACGTAAGGAAAGAATGGACAGACTATATAAATACCACTTTTAATCTTTCTTCTGAATCGACAAACGTATTTTACAAATTCGCGACCACCGAAATAAAAAAAAGACATATTGCCTCGTACGTAACTCGTCCTATTATTACAACAAAGAAGTTTTTATCTCTAGAGGACAAAGGCAGGTCTTACGTTTTAAGCTTGCAGGGCTGGCATAATACCCGATGGTACGGCAAGTTAGCTAATAATAAATATAAGGAATTTTTAGAGAATAAAGGAATAGATTACGAAAAACATTCAAACGAAGATATTGCTTTATCGAAAGTCTGCCCTGCCTGTAAAGAACGGTTTAAATTCGTAGATATAATCGAAGTAGCAGACATCTTTGAAAGCCAATTCCGCAGAAAGACCAATGACGTTTGGGTCGACCTTGAAGTAGCTTGCGCATTAAGTGAGGGCGAGCCATCAGAAAAGTTATCCACAGGTTATCCACACCCTAAAAAAAGCTAAATTCGCGAAATCTGCGATTTCAGATTAAAAGCAAAAAAAAGGCCGCCGAAAGCCTTTAAATCCTCTTAAAAGCAGGAAAAAGGGGGCTGGACGAAAGACAAGCTTACTCCCAGCAGGCGTGCCTTAGAGCCGGACAGGCGAACCGAGCGCCCCTAGGCGTATGCCCCGAGCGGCCCAGCGAAGGGGCAGGCCTCGGGTAGACTTAG
>CAJVYN010000071.1 GCA_913009355.1 uncultured bacterium
GAAGCAACAGGAAGCCTTGATGAGGTTGCGATAACAAATATTCGCGACCGGCTCGAACAGCTTGGGGAACTGGACAAAAGACGAGAGGCAATACTTGAATCGCTTGAAAAACAGGGCAATCTCACCGATGAGCTTAAAGACAAAGTAAAGGCAGCGGAGACGATGGCTGTGCTGGAGGATATTTATCTGCCCTTTAGGCCGAAAAGGCGAACACGGGCTACCATGGCAAAGGAAAAGGGGCTTGAGCCTTTGGCAAAAATGTTGTTCGAGCAGGGAAATATCGACGTCGTAAAAGAAGCCGAGAAGTTCGTGAACGCTGAGAAAGAGGTGGACTCAGTTGAAACCGCACTTGCCGGGGCACGTGACATAATCGCTGAGTGGGTAAGTGAAGACTCCCAGGCAAGAGCGAATATAAGATCGCTCTATCAGAAAAAAGGCCAATACACTTGTAAGGTGATACCGGGCAAGAAAGAAGAGGCTATAAAGTATAAGGATTACTACGACTGGGCCGAATTGGTGGCATCGGCTCCATCTCACCGGGTACTCGCGATGCGTCGAGGAACAAAGGAAAAATTTTTGGCATTACGGGTAACTGTAGATGAGGATCGGGCGATATCAATTCTTGATTCGCTGTTTATCAAAAGCCAAAACCCCGCCGGTGACCAGGTCAAACTTGCGATTTCCGATAGCTATAAAAGGCTGATAATGCTTTCAATGGAAACTGAGATTCGACTTGAAAGCAAAAAGAAGGCCGATGATGAAGCTATAAAGATCTTTGCGGAAAATCTCCGGCAATTGCTGTTAAGCTCACCGTTGGGTGAAAAAAGCATATTGGCTATCGACCCGGCTTTTCGGACTGGGTGCAAGGTAGTGTGTCTGGACAGGCAGGGCAAGCTGCTATACAACGACGTGATACACCCTCTGACCTCCGAAGCGACTGCAAAACGTGAAGGCACTAAGGTAATGGCCTGGTGCCAGAAGTACAATATCGAAGCGATTGCAATAGGTAACGGAACCGCCAGCAGAGAAACCGAGGCATTCATCCGCGGGATTGGCCTGGCCGAAGATATAAACATCATAATGGTAAACGAAAGCGGGGCAAGTGTTTATTCAGCTTCGCAGGTTGCCAGAGAAGAATTTCCCGACTATGACATTACGGTCAGGGGAGCGGTATCAATTGGAAGACGACTAATGGACCCTCTGGCCGAATTTGTAAAGATCGACCCTAAATCCATTGGCGTCGGCCAGTATCAACACGATGTCGACCAGGCACTTCTTAAACGCAGTCTCGATGATACGGTCGGTAGCTGTGTGAATGCTGTTGGCGTTGAGGTCAATACGGCAAGTAAGCAGCTCTTAACCTATGTTTCCGGAGTAGGACCTAAGTTGGCTGAAAGGATAGTCCTGCACAGAGATGAAAACGGCCCGTTCGTGTCCCGAGCAAATGTGAAGAAAGTTTCCGGGCTTGGTGCTAAAACATTTGAACAGTGCGCAGGTTTTCTCAGGATTCGCAACGCTAAAAACCCACTCGATGCAAGTGCGGTACATCCCGAAAGCTATTCAATAGTAAAATCTATGGCTAAGGACTTAGATTGTTCGGTGGCAGATTTGATCAGTAGTTCGGCGTTGCGTGAAAAGATAAAACTGGAAAACTACGTTACCGATACGGTTGGTCTGCCGACACTGATGGACATTAAAGCTGAGCTTTCTAAGCCCGGCCGAGACCCGCGAAAACAGTTCGAACTGTTCAGCTTTGCCGAAGGAATCGAAAGAATAGGCGATTTGGAAGTCGGAATGGAATTGCCGGGGATTGTAACGAATATCACCGCGTTCGGCGTGTTTGTCGATGTTGGTGTTCATCAGGATGGGCTTGTGCATATCAGCCAGCTTTCAGACCACTTTGTAAAAGACCCTGCCGACGTTGTCAAAGTGCACCAGAAAGTTAAAGTACGTGTGCTGGAGATAGACATCACCAGAAAGCGAATATCAATGAGCATGAAAAAAGATCAGGCGGAGAGCAAAAAGACCGTCCGTAATGAAAAAGGTCAATCCGTAAAACCAGACAAAAAGCAAACAACTTCAGCCCACCCGGCAAAGCCGACAAGGAACAGCAAGCCATTCGGTGATACACTTGCTGAAAAACTAACCTTCGGCTCATAGCTTTGAGGCAAATAATAACGATTTGCTTATACATATCAATGTTGTATGATGCATTCGGTCAACTTACCGTTATTTATTTTATAGAAAAACCAGTAGGAAATATTTATGTCAGATACAATTACCGGAATACTGAAACGTGTTGGCGGGCAGCAGTTTGTGGTCAGGACGCCTGATCGTTCTTATCGCAAAGCTCAACTTGAGATAATGGTATCGCCAAAATTAGTCAGGGAATATGCCCTTAGTGAAGGGGCGGCTGTTACAGGTCAGGTTGAACGAAAGAAAGGTGAGGCTCGGCTGGTATCTATAGAAACGCTTGGCGGGACCGAGCCAAAGGCTTTTGGCAAAAGGCCACGATTTTCGGATATGGTAGTGATCGATCCACATCAGCGGTTTGAGCTTGGACTTAGCGGTAATAAGAGTATGCGGATAATAGATTTGATAGCACCGATAGGTAAGGGTACGCGTCAGCTGATAGTCTCGCCGCCCAAGGCTGGCAAGACGGTTTTTTTGGAACAGATGGCAACTGCGATACACGAATGCTCGCCCGAAACTCGCATTATCGTGCTGTTGATAGATGAGCGGCCCGAAGAAGTGACGCAGTTTCGCAGAACAGCAAAATGTGCCCAAGTGATCGCCAGTACGAGCGACCAAAGCGTTGATGAACATGTTGCTCTTGCCGAGTTGATGCTTTCTCATGTGCAGATGGAACTGGAATGTGGACGCGAGGTTGTGGTGTTGATCGATAGTCTTACAAGGCTTGGAAGAGCATTTAATAATAAAGGCAATCGCCGAGGTGGTCGGCGAGGCAGTACCATGAGTGGCGGACTGGAAGCTGGTGCAATGGAGATACCTCGGAGGCTGTTTGGGCTTGCACGTACTATAGAGAACGGAGGGTCGGTGACTATCATCGCTACATGCCTGATCAATACCGGTTCGCGAATGGATCAGCTGATATTCGAAGAGTTCAAAGGGACCGGTAACAGCGAGGTTGTGCTCGATAGGTCCCTGGCGGAGGCGAGGATATTTCCGGCTATCGATATTTCTGCCAGCGGAACACGAAAGGAAGCCAAGCTGTACAGCCCGGAGCATAACCAGGGGCTTGCTACACTCAGGCGTGTGTTGTCGAACTACGGGACTCGCGATGCGATGGAGAGTTTGCTTAAGCTGCTAAATAAGTATTCGGATAACAGGGCATTTCTCGATAGTATGTGCTCGGAGAAGGGGCGATGAAGAAAATTGAAAAAGCATTAGCCCAATATTGGGGATTTGAGACTTTTCTGCCGTTGCAGAGACAGGCTATGGAGTGCATCAGCCGTGGTACTGATTCGGTAGTAGTTCTTCCCACCGGCGGCGGCAAATCTCTCTGCTTCCAGGCACCGGCGGTGACAATGCCGGGCCTTGCGGTTGTAGTTTCTCCTCTAATTTCTCTGATGAAAGATCAGGTAGATGCACTAAAAGAGTGTGGAGTAGCAGCAGAACGCATTGACAGCTCACTTTCGGTATCGCAGCAGAATAATGTTTTTGCCAGGATTAACCAAAACGAACTTAAACTTCTTTACCTTTCCCCTGAACGACTTCTTTCCGGCAATTTCCTTGCGGTTTTAAGAAAAGCTAATTTATCGTTTATTGCGATTGACGAAGCTCATTGCGTGAGCATGTGGGGTCATGATTTCAGGCCGGAGTATCGCCAATTAGGGTCGCTGAAGGAGTTGTTTGGCGATATTACTATTGCCGCTTATACCGCCACTGCTACAGACCACGTGCGAGGGGATATTGCAGAACAGTTAAAACTTAAGAATCCTCAGATACTGGTAGGCTCATTTGATAGACCAAACCTGGTGTACAAGGTTCAGCCGCGAAATAATATTACCAAGCAGGTTTGTTCTGTTATTGACCGGCATAAAGGAGAATCAGGTATCATTTACTGCATCAGACGCAAAGATGTTGATGGGATATGTGCTCAACTGGAAAGTAAAGGCTATAGCGTAGCTCCTTACCATGCTGGGATGAACGCTGCTGACCGCAAGAAAAATCAGGATATGTTCATCACTGAAAAAGTCGATATTATCGTAGCTACGGTTGCATTCGGCATGGGAATAGATAAATCCAATGTCCGTTATGTTATTCATACAGGTATGCCAAAATCACTTGAACATTATCAGCAGGAAAGCGGACGCGGAGGGCGTGACGGCTTAGAGGCAGAATGCAGTTTGTTCTATTCAGGCGGAGACTATGGTACATGGAAAAGCTTGATGAGAGATATGCCCACTGAGGCCTACAAAATCGCAATGGTCAAGCTTGGCAATATGTATAACTACTGCACAGCAGGCGTATGCAGACACAAAGCTATCCTTAAATATTTTGGCCAGAATATTGATACCGATAGCTGTAACGCATGTGATATGTGTCTTGGTGAATTTGAGTATATAGATGATGCTCTGATAATCGCACAGAAAATACTTTCCTGCATTGTTCGTCTTGAGCAGATGTTTGGGGGCAGCTATGTTGCTTTAGTATTGATTGGCTCCAAGGATAAACGTATCATAGAAAACAGTCATGACATGCTAAGTACTTATGGCCTGCTCAGTGATTATTCGAAACACACAGTGCGTGACTGGATTGAACAGCTTACCGGCCAGGACTATATTGAGAAATATGGTGAATATAATGTTCTAGGGGTTACGGAAAAAGGACGCACCGTTTTAAAAGGCCTGCAAACTCCACGGTTGCTCAAGCCAGTTGTTCAAAAGGCCAAAGTCAAACTATCAAAGGCTGTCACAGATTCATGGGAAGGTGTAGATAAGGAACTGTTTGAGGCCTTAAGAAAATTACGCTCAACAATTGCCGGCAAGAAGAAAATCCCCGCCTATGTAGTTTTTGGTGATGCCGCACTTAGAGATATGGCCAGGAAAAGACCAGCTTCCCTTGACACCTTCCTGGATGTCAAAGGAGTGGGTGAAAAGAAATACAAAAAATACGGAGAAACGTTTATTGCTGCTATTAAAGATTACTGTTTTGAGCATTCATTGGATATGGATGTAGAGGGATATTGAATTATAACCGGAGTCTAAATGAAAACCAGGCCTTACACAATGCTTCTGATGATGGTGGCTGGTTGGATTAACAGACAGCAGCAGGAAGCGATCAATTATCTTCTTGAGGAGAATCGAATTCTCAAGGAGAAGTATCTTGTCGAAACAGGCAGGAAGCGAATTATTCTGAATGACCGCCAACGTAGACGATTGGCCGTTCTTGTAAGGAATGGCTCGGCGGAACACTAAAAAGTTGGCATCGAGCCGCCTGACGGATTCGTTTGACTTATGATGCGCTTCTAACAGGCCGTTTTAATAGTCCGGCAGTGGCAGTTGGGTCAGGAATAAATAAAGTCGCCCAGAATTGAAATATGAGCCCCTGAGAGCAATCCTTAAAAATGCTTGTAAGGATTTGCTATATATATAAATTGATCAACGGCAGCCTTTACCATTACTTCTAATAGATCAGTTTTACCGGCTGTTTTTTCAAGGGTGCGTGCCAAAATGCGTGCCAAGCTTGCATCCATGGCGTTCATCTGGTGTTCACTTGTGTTTCGCCCGGCGTCATAAGTCTTTTATTATCAATTATTAATCGTTTACCCATCAGTACTTACAAAAGCGAGTTACAGACTGTCGATCCGAAGGTTGAGGGTTCGAGTCCTTTCGGCACACTCCAGTTCATTTTCTTCTTGACCCTTCGGCTTATCTTTTGAGATAATGCTCGCCAGCATGCACAACAAGGAGTCTTCTGCAGGACTCTGCCTTACTCAAAACAGGAACGCTGAAAGTTATTACTTTCGTATCAAATGGTAGAAAAACAGGAGCACGACTATGAACTTTGGACAATTAAGTTGGGGTAAAACGAACAGATTAGTGCAAATCTTCAGGCCTGACAAAAAAGGCGATCACCATACAGTTATGTTAGCGGTTGACCATCCTTATTTCTACGGCCCCACAACCGGCCTGGAAGACCCAAGAAAAACTATTCAACCTCTGGTTCCTTACGCAGACGCAATAAGTCCCGCCAAGGGAACCCTGGAATATTGTCTGGACCCTTTAGTGGCCACGCCGGTCATTCTAAGAGTAACCGGCGGCAACAGCATGACAAGAAGACAGGAGCTTTCGGATGAAGAAATAATAACCTCCGTTGAAGAAGCCGTAAGATTAAACGCCGTCGGCGTCTCTGTTTCTGTTTACATAGATTCAGACCACCAAAAACAAACTATCAAAAATTTAGGTAAGTTAGCAAATAAAGCCGCCAAGTATGGCCTTTTAGTTCTTGGTATTACCGCTGTCGGAGCTAATCTGGAGAAAAAAGTTAAGGGCGAAGGCAAAGGAGATCCGGATTTCGATCCCGGGAAATACTTCGCCCACGCTGGAAGAATTATCCAGGAGAACGGAGCTAATATTGTAAAAACATATTTTTGTGAAAACTTTGCACAGGTCAGAGAAGGTATTCAGGTTCCAATTGTAGTCGCAGGAGGGAAAAAAGTTCCGGAAAAACAGGCGCTGAAATATACATTCGATGCTATACAGGCCGGTGTCGAAGGCGTTGATATGGGAAGAAACATCTTTCAGGCCGAAAACCCGACCGCAATGATACAGGCGGTAAGCTCAGTAGTTCATAAAGGCAAAACTGTCGACGAAGCTTATGAACTCTACGAGCAATTAAAGAAAGAATAAAATGCAAGTCGGCGTCTATTACAGTAATAGTGATATCCGCTTAGAAGATAGGCCAATCCCCAGGATTGGTGACAATGATATCCTGCTCAAGGTGATGGCTTGCGGAATTTGCGGCAGCGACCTGATGGAGTTTCACAGGATTAAAAAAGCTCCCTTTGTCCCAGGCCACGAACTGGCAGGCATAATAGAAAAAACAGGAAAGAACGTTACAGAATACGGGCCGGGGGAGAGGATTTTTGTAACGCACCATGTGCCTTGTGACAGCTGCAGAGAATGCCAAAGAGGTTACAAAACCCAGTGTGAAGCATTTAAAAAAATAAATAATTTCTCGCCCGGCGGCTTTGCCCCTTTCATCAAAGTCTCAGGCAGAAGCCTCAAAACCGGAACTATAGCGATCCCTGAGGAAATGACTTATGAGCAAGCCACCTTCATCGAGCCTTTGGGAACAGTTGTCGAAGTATCTGAAACTTTAGAAGCTGATACAGTCCTTGTTTTTGGAGCCGGTGTCGCAGGCCTGCTTAATATACAATTAGCCAAGGCCTATGGAGCAGGCAAATTAATTGCCGTAGATATCAATGAAGAAAGATTAAAAGCCGCAAAACAATTCGGTGCCGACTTTATTGTTAATGCCAAAGATTACACTCCCGATTTTCTAAGACAAGTCAATGAAGGCAGACTTGCAGACAGTGTCATAATTTGCACGGCGGCAAGCTCAGCCGCTGAGCTTGCATTTGATTCCTACGAACAGGGGGGGAAAATAACATTCTTCGCAACTCCTGAAGAAAACGAAAAAAACCAAATCGAATGGTATCGGCATTGGAGAAATGGCTTAACTGTCCAGGTAACTTATGGAGCAACTCCGCAGTCCAACTATACAGCCTTTTCACTTATTAAAAACAAAATTATCAACGTCGATGATATGATTACACACAGATTACCTCTTGAGAGGATAGCAAAAGGATTTGAACTTGCAACTAAAGGCCATGGCCTTAAAATCCTGATAAAACCACAGGAAAACGGAGAGTGATAAAGGGACGAAGAAAGTTAGCGTACAGCGCATACCTGTGGCAGTCCTGGTACTCCGTCGCAGCTTAATTGATGAGCGTCATTGCGTGCGAAGCCGAGGAATCTATTGAAATTACTTTCGCGAAGCGATTCCTTATCATTTAGCCCCCAGCATCCAACTTTTTGCGCCACGCACGATAAATACTTGCGCATAAAGAACTTCGCGCCCATAATACTCCGTATATTGTTGAACTTTATCAAAGGAGTGATTATGGAAAACGAACTATGGAAAAAAACTGTATCAATTAGTAACTGAAATTGCAAAGGGTAAAATATTAAAAAGAGCAACTTATACCAATTGGATTTAATTCTTGCGCCCACTGTCATTCCCGCGGAAGCGGGAATCCAGTTTTTGTCGTATCCTGGGTTGTGGTTATGTCGTAAATTATCATATCGCCAAGCGCACATATTAAATCCAATTGGTATTAATCGGTTTGTACCGGTTTGTTTAGTCCCCAGGCCTGCCTGGGGGCTAAACATACCCCTTGAAATAGTATGTACTGATGTTATAATCCAGAAATGAAGCTGGCAGCGGTGATAAGAATTGATTATTGAAATTGGAGATTCGTAATGATTAAGATTTTAATCACAGATAAACTTGCACAGGAGGGAATTGACCTGCTCAATGCGGCAGACGGGGTCGAAGCTGTTGTTAAAACCGGTATAAGCGAAGATGAACTCGCTAAAATCATCGGCGGACACGATGGCTTGATTATCCGAAGCGGTACAAAAGTTACCGCTAAAGTCTTAGCCAACCCCGGCAAACTAAAGGCGATTGCACGGGCAGGTGTCGGAGTAGATAATATCGATATTCCGGAAGCTACCAGAAAAGGAATCCTGGTTATGAATACGCCGGGCGGAAATACGCTCAGTGCCGCAGAACATACAATAGCACTAATGCTGGCGATGAGCCGAAATGTCGTACCGGCCTGCAACAGCTTAAAAGCCGGTGCATGGGACAGAAAAAAGTATATGGGAAATCAGCTCAACGGTAAAATACTCGGCGTGATAGGATTAGGCAGAATCGGTATGGCTGTGGCGGAAATGGCAAAAGGATTCAATATGAAAATCTTAGGCTTCGACCCGCTTGCCGCACCGGCTGACGCAGAAAAACTTGGTATCGAAGTAACCGACGGCCTTGAAGAAATCTTCAAAGAAGCCGACTACATCAGTGTGCACGTGCCGAGAAACGAACAAACGCTGAATATGATTGACGCTGAACAAATCAAAATGATGAAACCGACCGTTCGGTTAATCAACTGCGCACGCGGCGGAATTATCAACGAAGACGCACTCTATAACGCACTTGCAGAAGGCGCAATTGCCGGTGCAGCTTTGGACGTATATCCTACAGAGCCGCCGGCAAATACCCGCTTCAGCGAATTTGAAAATTGCCTCGTCACGCCGCACTTAGGGGCCAGTACCACAGAAGCACAAATCGATGTTGCCGTCGAGGCCGCCCAAATCCTTGTTGATGCTCTCGGCGGCGGGCCGGTCAGAAACGCACTCAATGCCCCAGCAGCCGCTGGAGCTATGCCGCCGGTCGTAAGTCAGTATGCTGAACTTGCCCAGCGAATTGGTACACTTGTCAGCACTATCGCATCCGGCAGGATTAAGGATATTGAGGTCCAGTATCGCGGCTCAATTGCTGAAATGGCGGTCGAGCCGGTTACACTGCACTTCGCAATCGGACTGCTGCAGCAGCATTTCGAAATGCCCCTGAATACAGTCAATGTCGCTATCCTGGCAAAAGAACGCGGTATAAGTATCGACGAGACGAAAAATATCGAGGCTAAGGATGTGGCGGCAAGTTTCAGCGCAAAGGTCGTTACAGATAAAGTTACACGAACTGTAACCGGCTCAGTGTTCGGCGGAACACAACTGCGAATCATCGAAATCGACGGCTTCAATATAGAAGTCACACCACAGGGAGCGGTACTGGTTATCTTTAACGATGATAAGCCCGGCGTTATAGGGTCAGTGGGAACCGTCTGCGGAAAGCATAATATCAATATCTGCACAATGGGCGTAGGACAAAAGCCGGCGGAGCAAAAGGCCATTCTTGCCGTCAGTCTCGACAGGGAACCAGATGCCAAAGCCATTGAAGAACTCGGCAAACTTGATTTTGTAAACGAAATTTACGTCTGCAAGCTGAACTGATTGCTCGTATTGCGTCGTGCGTGATGCGTATTGCGTAAAGGAATATGGGAAGAAAAATTAAAACATATAGAGACTTGGATATTTGGAATGCAGGAATAGGATTGGTTAAAGGTATATATAAATTGACAGAAAAGTTTCCAAAACAAGAGACATATGGTTTAACCAGTCAAATGAGACGCTCAGCAGTTTCCATACCTTCGAATATTGCAGAAGGTTTTAGGAGATACCACAACAAGGAATACAAGCAATTTTTGTACATATCGTTGGGAAGTTGTGCAGAACTGGAAACACAAATAACAATAGCAAAAAAGTTACAATATATGCAAGAAGACAAAGAAACAGTATTGCTTGAGAAATCGGATCATATTTGTCGAATGATTTCAAATCTCCTTAAGAAGCTTTAACGCAATACGCAATACGATATACGCAATACAACATTTGGTATGGCTGAGCAATTAATAATAAGTATCAGTGGATTGAGAGGTATCGTCGGAGAAAACCTTACCGCATCCATCGCCGCCG
>CAJVYN010000072.1 GCA_913009355.1 uncultured bacterium
TCGAAGATATAGTCCAGGGTGTCGGCAAGACGACTGACCTTGTCAGCGAGATAGCTGCTGCTTCGCAAGAGCAGGCACAGGGTATCGACCAAGTCAATACCGCTGTGTCGCAGATGGATAAGGTTACGCAGCAAAATGCCGCCAACGCCGAGGAATCTGCCAGTGCATCTGAGGAACTAAGTGCTCAAGCTGGGTCAATGAACGAGATAGTTAACGAACTGGTAGCCCTGGTCGGCAGTTCGGGTGGCGATGCCGGCCGCGGCTATAAAGCCGGCGGCGCAGCGACGAAAACACATAATCGGCCAACCAGGGACCGTGGATTGTCTAAGACGGATAGTGTGTTTCACCACATAGCTGGTGAGATGGCCAAAAAGGCAGAAGGTAAAGTAACTGCCAAGGCTGCAGTAGCAGAAGCTATTCCACTGGATGATGACAACAGCAGCAAGGACGATTTTAATAAGTTCAACAGTTAAATCGGCAGATCGCGTAGTATGTTATTCCAAGCGGGCGCTAAACCGCCCGCTTGGAATACGGAATAGATGGCTAAATATACCAAATCATCGCGACAAGCACATAGGAAAAGAACTGTTGATTTGAAGGGTGAGGGACCATCTTCAGCCAGATACACTTCAAATCCATGTAGCTTCAGGTTGTATTCCATCGCTATCCGGATGTACTTTTCTGTCGTGTTTGCGGTTTTTCCTAAACGATTAGGCGTTTTTTGGAGCATCGGTTGTTCATATGGTATCTGAACAAACCTGTAGCAAGTGATTGATTTTATTTGCTTTCCGGTATTTTCCCGCCGAAAACTCCTTAAGTTAAGCTTTCTACACTCGATAATGACATTACGGAAGCAAAATATTCTTTTTCGTGACCATTATGGAGTGTACTTTTTGATTTAGGGGCGGTTTATTAGGGGGCCTATAAGGGGGCACAGTGCAATGGAGGCACGGCGGGGAACGTTAGGGAAAAAAGGTACTGCATTTGCGAGCAACGACAAACCCAGAACATGCCGGGGGCGCTCAAACCGGGGTCGGACCGGTACAACAAACGCAAAACTGCCGCAGATAGACAAATTTTTGGAACATACCCTCGTTAGTAGCATTAGCCTTTCAGTTCCTCTGACCGAACGTGAAGTGGAAATTTCGCAGTTAGTTGTTTCGGGCAAGACTAACAGGGAAATGGCTCAAATGCTCCCCGTGACTGAGTCCGCGGTTGACTACCACCGCAACTGGTTTATGTGCAAGCCCAGTGTTCACAATGTGGCCAATTTGGTCAAACGAGCTATCGCAATAGGAATAGCGTAAGTGCTGCAATTGGGGTCTGTTACTGTTTGACTTGCATTGCCGTTAAAAGGAGTTGAATATGAACAAGTCTGGACCAATCGTATCTGTTGTGGACGACGACGAGGATATACGCGAGTCGCTGAGCATCCTGTTTGAAACGATGGGCTTAAAGGTGCAGACGTATGGTGGTGCCCAGCATTTTCTGGCTGCCTACGACCCTGCTCAAGCTGGTTGTCTGGTGCTGGACGTGCGTATGCCAGGTATGAGCGGACCGGAACTTCAGTCCAAGCTTGCAGCCGAAGGGGTTGGTCTGCCGATTATTATTATTACAGGTTACGGTGATGTGCCAATGGCCGTTGACGCTGTGAGGATGGGGGCAGTAAACTTTATTGAAAAGCCATTCAGAGATCAGGTTTTGCTGGATAGTGTCCAAAAGGCCATTGAGTTAGATGCCCAGGCCCGGCTTGAGCAGTGTGAGCAGGCCGACATTGAGGCGAAGCTATCACTTCTTACACCAAGGGAACAGCAGATTTTGGACTTATTGGTCACTGGCAAATCCAGCAAGATGATTGCCTATGAGCTGGGGATTAGTCAGAAAACAGTTAGCTTTCACCGTGCCCATATTCTGGAGAAAGTGGGAGTCGATTCTGTACTCGAACTTGCAAGATTATCACAAAAGGCTGAACTGGTTTAGAAAACCGCCAGCTTAAGCCAGACATTTACCAGCTTTTACCGGTTCATCCTGGAAAAAAGCCAGTCTTAACAGGAACACTTCTAATTAATTCACCCATCTTATGAGACGACTTTGTGGATGAAGTTTATCTGCGAAGGCCATTTAAGGCCTGAGTAGTTAAATTAAGAGGCCAGTATGGTTTCGTTATGTGGTTGTAGTCTCTGGCAATTAAATAGGGGAACAAGGCAGTTTGTTCACGAACAAAACACTACATCGAGTCCTTGGATGCTTAGAAATTTACAGAATAGGCTGCTAAGAACCAACGCTGGTACAGATAATCGAGAAAAAAAGGGGCGTTGCCTAAACGTTCCGTGAAAACCTATTGGCGTGGGTGTCTGTGAACGCAATTGGTTAACGCTCCTTATTTTTGTTCGTTGCTCTCTAATTAAGAAGAATAAAAGGCTTAGCGATTAAAGTTTTCAATTGTCGTGGAATCGTACCGCTGTCCGGGTCAAACCGTAAAGGCCCTGTCAGACCCAGGTACTAAAGGGCAGATGGTACTATTGATAGATGTTGTTGGTCTGCTTGTATTTAATGTTAACGTAAGAACTTTAAGGGGATTTTATTATGGCTGAAGTAACAGTTCAACGGGAGCAGTTAAACAAAGCGATTATGGAAAAGGAAGGTAAGTATCTTACCTTTGCGTTGGCCAGGGAAGAGTACGGCCTGGAAATTCTAAAGGTCCGCGAGATTATCGGCTATATGGACATAACCGCTGTTCCGCAGACACCGGATTATGTAAAAGGCGTAATCAATCTGCGCGGCCAGGTTATACCGGTAATCGACCTTCGGGCCAAGTTCGGTATGGAAACCACAGAAACAACCGAAGAGACCTGCATCATTGTTGTGGAAATCACTCAGAGCGACCGCAAGTTCAGCACCGGCATTGTGGTCGACCATGTGCAGGAGGTATTGGACATAGCCGGTGAAGATATAGAAGAGGCTCCGAAATTTGATTCAAGCGTTAATACCGATTTTATCCTCGGAATGGGCAAAATCGGAGATTCGGTCAAGATACTGCTGGATATTGACAAGGTTCTAAGCAGTACTGATTTCGACAGTTTGGCCGGCTCTGATGATACCCCAGACGACGAGGATTGAGTTTCTGAAAGGAGATAACAATGAATAAGATAAGAATTTTGTTAAGTGCCGTGATGTTGTTGAGCTTAGCCGGGATTTGCCGGGCTGAGCGCGAAGAAAACGATTTGTGGAACAGAGAAACTTTAACGAATGGTTTTTTTGGCCTGAATGATAAGCTGGCAGATAAGGGTATAGAGGTAGACTTCAGTGTTACGAATATTTATCAGCAGAATGTCCGCGGCGGTATCAGCAAGCATCGCCGGCAGGGAAGACATACAGGCAGCTATGACCTGGAAATCTCGACAGATCTTCAAACGCTGTTGGGTATCGAAGGCGGCAGCCTTTATATGCACACTGAGGGCAGCTGGTCGAGAACAGATATTGACGCTACTTCTGTAGGAAGTGCGTTCGGTGTGAACGCAGACGCAGCCGGCAGACGCTCGATGGACATTACCGAGCTGTGGTATGAACAGACGATGTTCGATAATAGTCTACGTATTCGGCTTGGTAAGTTCGATATTACAGGCGGGTTCGAATGCCGCGGCTGTCCGGTGTCATTTGATGGCAGCACTTACGCCAATGATGAAACCGCACAGTTCCTGAATAGCGCCCTGGTTAACAACCCGACGATTCCCTTCCCTGATTTTGGCCTTGGCGTGATTGTGTACTACAACCCTGTCGAGTGGTGGTACGCCTCAGTGGGCGTTATAGATGCCCAGGCTGATGGTAGAGAGACCGGCTTTAGGACCACCTTCCACGATGAAGATTATTTCTTCTATGTGTTTGAGACGGGTATAACACCGCAGCTTGATTCCGCCAATGGGCCTTTGCAGGGGGCATATCGGGTAGGTCTTTGGAATGACCCGCAGCCGAAGGCAAATTCGGACGGCAGTAAGAGCTATCGAGACGATGTTGGCTTTTATCTTAGCTGCGACCAGATGCTGGTTAAGGAAAATGCTGACGGCGAAGATAGTCAGGGTCTTGGTGCGTTTTTCAGATATGGCTACGCAAGCAGCAAGAGAAACGATATTGTCAATTTCTTCAGCGCCGGCTTTCAGTATCAGGGTCTGTTAGATGGCCGGGATGACGATGTGCTTGGTGTAGGTTTCGCCCAGGGCATCTTCAGTAACTCGGCTGATACGACCTACACTGATGATTATGAGAGTGTTGTCGAGCTTTACTACAATGCTCAGGTAACACCGTGGCTGAATATCAGTCCGAGTGTGCAGTACGTCAGCAATCCCGGCGGCGATAAGTCAGTAAGTGATGCTGTTGTGCTGGGAGTTCGTGCTCAAATGGTGTTCTAAAAGTTTTTGGACAGTGTAAGAGCTTCTGCCTTGTGTAGGGCGGGGCTTGAACAAGATAGGTAAAAAAACAATAATTTTAAGGAGAATTAAAATGTCGACTAACAAAAAGAACATGTCATTGTCTGTGAAAATAGGTTTGGGTTTCGCTGTTCCGTTACTGATGATAGCGGTCATTGTAGTGGTTATTTTCGCAGTGGTCAATAGCGTGCAAAGCAACGCGGTGTTAGCCAAGGATGAGAGCGCTGTGTTTGCGGACATAGCCCGCCAGATGGAACTTGATGTCGTAGAGGTGCAACAGTGGCTTATTGATATTTCTGCAACCCGTGCACAGAATGGCCTTGATGATGGCTTCGATAAGGCCGAAAAGAGTTACCAGTCATTTCTATCAGGTCTGGCCAGATTCCAGACAATGTTTGAGGCAGAAAATGATTCTGCCGGCCTGCAGCAAGTCAAGGAGCTTAAGAGTTCCTTTGCCGGTTACTACGAAGGGGGCAAAACAATGGCCAACGCCTATATTGAGGGCGGCCCTGAAGCCGGCAACAAGCTTATGGATGAGTTCGATAAAGCTGCCAAGCGGCTGTCCGATACTCTTGAGCCGTTCGTTGAATCTCAAGAGAAGGAACTCAGCGATGAGATGGCCTCGATTATATCTTCTACGGAAGTACTGCAGACTTCTGTACTAATCACGGGTATTGCGGCCTTGATTCTGGGAATACTTTTAGCATGGTTGATAACTCGTTCCATCACCAAACCTATCAATAGAATTATTGCCGGTTTGAACGAGGGTTCTGAGCAGGTTTCCTCCGCGTCCGGGCAGGTATCTTCTGCATCGCAGTCATTAGCTGAAGGTGCGACTGAGCAGGCAGCGGGTCTGCAGGAAACCTCATCCAGCCTTGAAGAGATGTCTTCTATGACCAAACAAAACGCTGACAATGCTCAGCAGGCCAGTACCCTGGCCGGTGAGGCGCGCAAAGCCGCTAATGTCGGTACCGAGTCAATGAACAGGATGAATGGCGCAATCCAGGAGATACAAAAAAGCTCTGATGAGACAGCAAAAATTATCAAGGTTATCGATGAGATTGCGTTCCAGACAAATCTGCTGGCACTTAATGCTGCCGTTGAAGCCGCTCGGGCGGGCGAGGCCGGCAAGGGCTTTGCAGTTGTGGCTGAAGAGGTTCGCAACCTTGCTATGCGTTCGGCAGAAGCTGCGAAGAATACCGCAAATATGATAGAAGAGTCGGTCAAAAATTCCAAGAACGGCGTTGATATTGCCGGCGAAGTCGGCAAGGTGCTCAAAGAGATAGTCCAGAGTATTGGCAAGACGACCGACCTTGTCAGTGAGATTGCTGCCGCTTCACAAGAGCAGGCACAGGGTATCGACCAGGTCAATACCGCGGTGGCACAGATGGATAAGGTTACTCAGCAAAACGCTGCCAACGCCGAGGAAAGTGCCAGTGCATCAGAGGAACTAAGTGCCCAGGCTCAGTCTATGAAGCAGGTGGTTGCCGAACTGATCACTTTGGTTGGTGGTTCGGCCAGCTCAGGTGGCAATGTTGGTCGCAGCTATAAGGCTGGGGGCGCCGCGACGAAAACATACGACCTGGTAACCAGAGACCGTGGATTGTCAAAGACGGATCATGTGTTTCACCACATAGCTGCTAGTGGCACAGCCAATCAGACAGATAGAGCAACCGCCAAATTGGCAGCGGCGGAGAAGTCCATCCCCCTGGATAGCGACAAGGATGATTTCAAGAAATTCAACAGCTAATTTTTGAACTGTGATTCTATTCCAGGCGGGTGCAAAACCACCCGCCTGGAATAATGTGTCACAAATGAAGGCTTGGTTATGAACACGGAAGTAATAAATATTCTGTTGGTTGACGATGATCCGTTGATTTACAGGGTTGTCCAACAGGTGTTAGACAAGTCTTCTGAACCTATTGAGTTTATTATTGAAACTGTGGAGAATTTGGCTGGAGCCCTTGAACTTCTAAATCAGAAAAGTTTCGACATTGTATTGCTCGACCTGGGACTTCCAGACAGCAGTGGAATTGATACTGTCAAAAAGGTTCATGCCTCAAATCCCAACGTACCTGTCGTTGTGCTAACAGGGTCATCCGATGAAATGGGTGTTGAGGCTATAAAAGAAGGTGCTGATGATTACCTTGTCAAAGGAAAGTTCTTTAAGCACCTGGCGGTGCGAACTATTCGGTACACTCTTGAGCGGAAAAAGGCGGAAAATGCACTGGCAACTCTGAATAAGGACCTGGAAGTAACCGTTAAGAAACTGTACCTATCAAACAGAGAACTCGAAAATTTCGTATATGTGGCTTCGCACGATCTTCGTGAGCCATTGCGTAAAATATCCGCATTCGGCGAATTGTTGCAAGAATCTCTCGAAGACAATCTTGATGATGACCAGCGAGAGAATCTTGAGTTCATGATTGACGGTAGTCACAGGATGCAGCAAATGATAGAGGCGCTGCTTGTTCACTCAAGAGTTAATACGAGGGGTGCCACATTCCGGGAAGTTGACTTAAATACAGTGGTAGAGCAATTGAAGAATCTGGAATTGGCGGTTCAGCTCGAAGAAAGCAAAGGGGATATTTTGGTTCCTGAACCGCTGCCCGTGGCCAATGCTGATGCTGTCCAAATACGACAACTGTTTCAGAATCTTATCTCGAATGCCTTGAAATATCGCAGGAAGGATATCTTACCAAGAATCACGATTCGGGCCAGCCAGGGACATGATGGTATGGTTCAGATTGAGATAGAGGACAATGGCATAGGAATTAAAGAGGAATATCACAAAGATATATTCAACATGTTCCGGCGTATCCATTCCAGAACGGACTATGATGGTGTTGGTATCGGGTTAAGTGTATGTAAAAGGATTGTAGAGCGTCATAACGGTGAAATTGGGGTCAAATCAGCCTTTGGTAAGGGATCGACTTTTTGGTTTACACTTCCGAAGGCAGAGATTTCGATAAAAACAAAGCAGATCGCATAGATTTAAAAATTAGAGGCCGAAGAATATTTGGGGGAAACAGAAAAATGGACGGATTAAAACCAGTTACAATATTGTTGGTGGAAGATGACAGGGGAGACCAAAAACTGATCAAGAGGTCACTAACTGATCAGAAAATAGCCAATGATGTTTTTATCGCCGAAAGTGCCGAAAACGCTTTGGAATACCTACAGCGAACTAAAAACGACGACGGGCAGTGCCCTCGACCCGAGTTGATTCTGCTCGATTTGAATATGCCGGGGATGGGTGGCAAAGAATTCTTAAGACGTATCAAAGCAGATGCTGATTTTGATACTATTCCTGTAGTCATTTTAACAACATCGAATTCAGAAAAAGATGTCTTAGAAAGCTATAAATTACAGGCAGCAGGATATGTAAACAAACCGGTGAGCATGGAAGGATTTAAGGAAATTATGAATGAGTTGTGTGAATACTGGTTCGTGATATGTAAACGAGTTTCGGAAAGCCAGTTAGCATGTGCGAAAAGCTGATAAATATCTTATTGGTAGACGACGATCCGGGCGATCGACGATTGATAAAGCTGAACCTGTCCAAACTTAGTCAACCTGTCAGGTTTAATGTCGAGACCGCGGAGACTCTGGCCGAAGCTGTTGATTCTATCGGTCACAAGAGTTTCGAGGTTGTCCTACTTGACCTTGGACTTCCAGACAGTCATGGAATCAACACCATTGAAAGGCTTCGTGATGTAAATCCGCATGTACCTATCATTGTGTTAACGGGCCTGGCAAATGAGGAAACAGGGCTGCTGGCAATAAAAAGCGGAGCCGACGACTATCTTATTAAAGGAAAATTTTCCGAAAACGTACTGGTCAGAAGCATTCGCCATACTCTTGAGCGCAGGCGGGCTAAGGAGGAGCTGGAGCAAAGTTATACCTCTCAAAAAATTCTTAATAAGTTGCTTTCCATCTCGCTGGAAGATATTCCGCTGGAAAATATGTTAGAGCAATTCATAGATGAGATAACTTCGGTACACTGGCTTACACTGCAATCGAAGAGTGCTATCTTACTGGTGGAAGATGAGCCTGGTGTTCTGGTAATGAAGGCGCAGCGGGGGCTGTCCCAACCGTTGCTGAGTATATGTGAGCGGGTACCCTTCGGCCAATGTATATGTGGACGGGCTGCGGCATCAGGCAAGATAGAGTTTGCTGACTGTGTTGATGAGCGACATGAGAATCAATATGATGGTATTTCCCAACACGGTCATTACTGTGTTCCTATTGTATCATCCGGTAAGAAAGTATGCGGGGTGATTAATCTGTACTTGAAAGAGGGACACCGTTGTGACGAAAAGGAAGAGAGATTTCTGTGCGCGGCGAGCAATGTGCTGGCAGGAATTATTGAACGGAAGCAAGCGGAAGAAAAGCTCAGACAGCAACAGGAAAATCTTGAGGCAATGTTCGATGCAGCACCTGTTGGTATGCTGTTAGTTGACGAAAATATGATAGCTAAGCGCACAAATGATATTATCTGTCAAATGGCTCACAAAGAGTATTCACAAATCGTTAATAAGCGAGGCGGTGCTGCTCTGGGTTGCATCAACAGTACATACGATGGAAGGGGGTGTAGATACAGCTCAGCTTGCGCAGAATGTTCGTTTCGAAAGACCATAGAAAGTGTGTTAGATTCAGGACAATCTGTTCACGGGGTTGAAATGCAGATTACACTTAAAATTGACGACAAGGAAATTACGCCCTGGGTTCGTATAAGTGCTGAACCGCTGATGATAGATGATTGCAAACACGTGATCATTGCTGTTGATGATATCACTGAGCGTAAGCTGGTTGAGCAAGAGAGGCACTCTGGGCTTAACCGTGGCCAGCGGCAGCAGTCCGCTGCTGTGAAATTAGTGACCAATGAATCTGTGGTAGCCGGAGACCTCAAAGGCGCCACGCGGGCGATCACTGAGGTTGCATCTGAGGCCTTGGAGGTCGAGAGAACAAGCGTCTGGTTGCTGAGCAAGGACCGCAGAGAGCTGCGCTGTGTTGACCTCTTTGAGAGGACCCCCAAGACGCACTCAGAAGACATAGTTCTCTGCGCAGATAGTTATCTTCACTACTTCGAAGCCTTGAAAACAGGCAGGGCTATCGATGCACACGACTGCCGCACCGACCCCCGGACCATCGAGTTCACCGATGGGCATCTGGTTCCTCTCGGGATCACATCTATGCTTGATGTGGCGATTCGCGTGTCAGGTGAAGTTGTTGGAGTCGTCTGCCACGAGCATGTAGGGATACAACGCACGTGGATGGCTGACGAGATCACATTCGTGGGCGAAATCGCCGACCAAGTAGCACGAACCCTTATGAATGCGGAACGCAAGAAAGCGGAAGAGCAGCTGAAGCAGGAAAAAGCAAAAACAGACCTTGTCAATAAACGGTTGGAAGTTTCTATTGAGCGGGCCAATCTGATGGCCAAAGAGGCTATGCTTGCCAGCCAAGCTAAAAGCAGTTTTTTAGCCAATATGAGCCATGAGATCAGAACACCTATGAACGGTATTATGAGTATGATAGACTTGGTCCTGGATGAAAAACTCAGCGATAAAATACACGATTACCTTACCGCAGCTAAGTCATCATCGGAATCTTTACTGACCGTGATAAATGATATATTGGACATATCCAAAATAGAGGCCGGTAAACTTGATACAGAAATTGTTGACTGCTCTGTAAAGCGAATGCTTTATGATATCGATGCCCTTATTCGGCCTCAAGCTACGGAAAAAGGACTTGAATTTAATATTATTCTGAACACGCCGGTACCGGAGCAAATACGGACCGATCCGACGCGTTTACGTCAATGTTTGATTAATCTCATTGGCAATGCTGTCAAGTTCACAGACACCGGCCACGTACACATTTATCCCTCATCGGAAAACCAGCAGGGCAAACCGTTTATCCGTTTCGATGTTGTAGATACAGGTATTGGCATCTCGGCTGACAAGCAAAAACTAATTTTTGATATGTTCACTCAGGCTGATGACAGTACCACACGCAAATTTGGCGGCACGGGTTTGGGGCTGGCAATCACCAAAAAGCTTGCAGAAATGCTTGATGGGACGGTGTCAGTTGCCAAGATCGGAAGAGCACACGTCTGAACTCCAGTCACA